>CAZAQI010000015.1:0-28693 GCA_964487465.1 uncultured Candidatus Bathyarchaeia archaeon | reverse complement strand
TACCCGAGGGGGCTGGAAAACAGGTAAAAAACACAGGTAAATAAAAATTCTCTATTCAATATCTTGTAAAAAATACTTGGTGACAACCCACCATAGATAATCTAAAAGGAAGATGAGACCTATAACTCCGACAAACCCAAAAACTTCTTTTCATTACGAAAAATAAGGTATTACAAGGGATCCTAAGTACGGACCAAGATCACTCAGATTCAACATCCTCTGGGTCCACTTTTATTTGAACCATTACGACCTCAGATACCTCAATCTCTGTGTTGACCTTTTTAACTCTCTCACCACACTCTGGGCACCTAATATCATAATGCTGCTGTGACTCAGGTTTCCAACCCAAATGTCTCCATTCCAGGGACCCATCACCATGATGCCAGACCTTATAGATAGACTCCTCCAGGACATACACCTTAAAGAAATCCACCGTAGCCTCGCATAGAGGACACGTGTATTCTTTTTCACTCAACGATTATTCACCTCCAAATGGCCCTTAATCGGCGTACTCCGGGAGATAATGAGTCCGGAGCATTTTTTTAGACGGTTCCGCAACACTATCACCGATAAACAGTATAAAAAATCAGCGTATGTATTGTCAAACACATTGGCACGTATCCCTGAACAATTGAATGAATCTTCCCACGGACTAATGATTGAGTAAATAAACTACACAACACGTTTAATAATCATATATAACTAATAACAAGTGTATAACTTTATTTCAACGAATGGTTGAGATGAAAAAGATAAATCTGATAACATTAACTGTAGCAGGTTTATTAATTATTGGAGATAACATTACTTGGCGTAAACCCCCACATTTTCGCCCAATGAGGTATATGCTTTCATGAAACTCCCAACACCACAAAGAAAAGGCTCCCTATCCGTCGAAGAAGCAATCCACCGAAGACGTTCAATAAGAACCTACAGTGATGAGCCATTGAGCCTACAAGACATCTCACAACTAATGTGGTCAGCTCAAGGAATCACTGATCAGGTAGAAAATTTTAGATCCGCTCCATCTGCGGGAGCAACCTCCCCACTTGAAGTATATCTAATTGTTGGTAACAACTCCGTAAGAGAACTAGACGAAGGCGTTTATCGATATCATCCCATAGAACACGCGTTGAAGCAAACCATTGAAGGGGATCTACGTTCAAATCTTTCTAAAGCTGCACTGAATCAAACACATGTATCAGAAGCACCAATCAATATCATAATAACCGGAATCTATGAACGCACAACGAGCAGGTATGGTGAACGCGGCGTCCGCTACGTACACATGGAGGCCGGGCATGCTGCTCAAAACCTCTATCTTCAAGCAGAATCCCGGTTACTAGATATGGTGGTGGTTGGAGCATTTAATGATAACCAAGTCCAAGACCTTTTACAGTTACCCACCGACCAGAAACCACTATACATAATTCCCATCGGTTATCCTGTTTTATAGTTGAGTCATTGTTGGAGTCAATTCTTAAACTGGTGAAGACTATTCTATAAGATCTGACTGCACGACGATACCAATGATTTTACCCTTCTCCTCAACGGGAAGCCTCTTGATCCCATGCTCCCTCATCTTATCCACCGCCTCCTCCATGGTTGAATCACCGTGGATCGTTATCAACGGCTTCGACATGATCTCCAATACCTCAGTCTCATAACTCAATCCCTCTGCTACAACCCGCCTGACAATATCCTTCTCCGTAACGATACCTACACCCTGATCGCCCCAGGCAACAACCAGGCTCTCGATGTCTTTCTCCTTCATTAACTTGGCGCATCGGAGTACAGAATCGGAGGGGAGGACCGTGACCACGGGTTGGCTCATGATTTTCTTCAGGATAGGCATAGTATAACTTAGGTGTTACACTAATGTATTTGTTTTGAATATTGGAGCAGCTAAATATCTCTCTATGACGATCAAAATACCAGACGCCGCGAACTAAACCCCGTAACCAAAATAAATACGTATTCGATCATACCAGCTAGCGGTCACTAATAATTATTTCAACTTAACCACTATTTACAGCAAAATGCAGCACTCCAATCCCCACTAACGAGATAACGAACCCAGTAATGAAAATAGGGAACAACCCAAAATAATCCGCTATAACCGCCGCAAATATTGGAGCCACAACAGTGGTAAGACTCCGTGGGAGAAAGCTTATAGCAAAACCCATACCCATCTGCTTCTTCGGAGTGAGCCTTGAAGTCAAAGCCGAGGTCGCCCCCATACTTAGAATCCCACAGAACCTATGAAGTAGGTACAAAGCCATAAACAAGATCACGCCCTCCGTATAGAAAGCAAGTATATAAGCCACTGAGCCCGCGGTTAGACTTAGCACAGCCCAATTCTTATCTCCTACTCTAGCTGCCGCATAACCACCTAAAGGAGACGCTACCAGACCTAAAACACTGCTAGCCCCATACATAATACCTAAATAGGATACAGGCCAGCCCCGCACCTCAAAGAGATATATACTTAGAAAAGTACCAATCATACTGGCCGCGAAACTCCTTACGCCATTACTTGTGAGTAACATTATGAAATCCCGGTTAATGAGACTGGTTACCTCATCCACCTGTTCTCCCTCTTCATCGCCACTCTCCTCTCCTGACCCCGCCCCTTTCATGTCTCTTAGAAAATAGACTAGTAAGAAAGCCCCAGCTACGAAAGGAACCCAAAACAAGTAGACGTGTCGCCACTGAAAAGCCAGGTAACCCATGAGAACCGTAATGCTAAGCGGTCCTATAGCATAACCAAATGTACCCCCCGCGTTAAGCCATCCCAAGGACTTGCTACGATCCTTTACTTCCACAATCCGGGAGGTGTAACTGAATGCTGGAGGATGATACACGGTGCTAGTGAGATTCATCAAGATTAGACCGACTATATACATCGCCGGGGTCACAGTGAACCCAGCTATCAGAGCTCCGGCTGCTGCCATACCGATACTTAACGCAACAAGACGTCGTGCCCCGTATCTATCACCCATCCATCCAGCAGGAAGCGTGAAAATTACCGTCATTAGACTGGGTATCGCGCTTATCAAACCTATCTCAATATTGGAGAGGGTAAACTCTTCTTTCAACTCCACTATGAGGGTATTATTCATGCTCCCCGCAGCGTGTATAAGGGCATGAGTTACAACCATAGCAAGTAAGGCTACACTGAATACCTTTTTCTTATTCTTACTCATCTAAAACAGAGCAAAGATATCTCTTGGTCTTAATTAAACTTTAGTCAGTATTGAAAGGGAGAAAAGGATATAATCCTTTGTAATAAATTGTTGACGTTAAATATAATCTACTAACTTGCCGTATTACTTGGAGCCGACCCATGACACCAATTTATACTCAAAAATTCTCCCTAGAAAAACAATAAAAGTATTTTACCAACGCAAAAGACTGTAAAAAAGGGAACCTTCAGAAGGATGATATGATGACCACGTCTAGCTATCGGATAAAACCAGCTGATTTATAGTATTTATATTTTTATAGTGTACGCTTTAAATATAAAATAGTGAAAACCCTCCACGCATTAACTATAACGCCAATTTATGACAATTAAATGAAACACACTGTAAAAAACAT
Organism: uncultured Candidatus Bathyarchaeia archaeon; assembly: GCA_964487465.1. Lineage (GTDB taxonomy): Archaea > Thermoproteota > Bathyarchaeia > TCS64 > TCS64 > RBG-16-57-9. The sequence goes on along the minus strand of CAZAQI010000015.1, from coordinate 25,093 downwards.
ATAATAAAACACTGAGGTTTAAATACAGTATCTAGACTAGTTAATAATATGAAAACAAAAGCACTAATCGTAGTATTCATAATACTTCAGGCACTAATACAACCAAACACACTAGTTCGCTCAGAAGAGATTGAAATACAAGATATGTCAGACCTACTTGAAAGAATAGAGGCGATTGACCTTAAAGTCACAGACGATGATGATGAAAAATTTCTTAGCTACACAGTAACAGGCACAGAAACCCTTGACGGCAAGCAGTGCTGGGTAGTAGATACAACTTTTGAAGAATCAAACCAAGTTACTGACCTTGTGCTCTGGGTCGATAAAGCCACAGGAAAAACGATTAAAGCAGAGACAGAAGAATTGACTTTAGAAGGAAGTTACGCTGAGGATGTGGGTGATACAGTCTTCGATTTCTTCAAGGCCACTGCATATACTTTATGGGATAGATATACCTATCAAGGCTTTGTTGAACTAGAGAACCTAGGAAAAGGTGAATCAACCTCACTAGGTAAAAGCGTTGAGACATTCGGCGAAACAACGTTAGAGACCTGGGGAATGAGATACACTGGATCCATCGGAGATGTAGAGGATTATGACATAGAGATATGGTACGCCCCCACCCAGTTCGGAGGCATATTAACCTCCCTATCAATGGAGTTTACAAGCGATGGTAGTACTCATCACCAGACATTTGAATTGCAATCTATAAAACTTACAGAGGAACAGCAAGTTCCCAGTAGTTTTCTAGATTTACTAGAATCAGATTCAGACACAGATACAGATACTGAACCCACACCTGAGCCAGCTAACATAATCTACGATAGTATAACCGCGTCACCTAAGACACTTGAAGCAGGTAACTCTGCCACGGTAACAATTACAGTGGAGAACACTGGGGATGAGCAGGGAACCGAGACTGTTGATCTGTACCTAAACGATGAATTAACAGATAGCGAGACTCTTACAGTTGAAGGGGGAGCCACTGAGACCGTTTCTTTCACAGTCACAATGGACGAAGTTGGTACATACAACCTTGAGGCAGATGACAAAGCCACAAGCATAACAGTTACTGAACCAGAACAGGAACCCAGTATTATTGATAGAATACCTGTACCTCCCTTATTCATAGTAATAGGTATAACCGCAGCTATACTGCTGAGTAGTAGACAAACTGGTCTAGGAATAAATGCCTAACCAATCTTTTTTTTATTAGCAACATAAAATAAGCCATCCATTTATTAGGTGAAACTCTATCCAAGAAAGAACCCCAAACGAAATTCAGTATTTACTTTTTCTCAATAGACCTTTTCTGGGATAATCAAAGAAAAATGAAAGATTTACTGTTTCCTCTTCTTTTTCCCCTGAAGTGCAATGGGATCAGGAAGATGTGGTTGTCTCTGACTAGGAGATGATTGTTGGTCTTCTCTCACTTTAGTCGCTGGTTCTCCGTGTGCAACCTTAATGTGTCGTTCATATGCAATTCTAGCGCTTTTTTCATCGTCCATCTCGGCGTTCCAATCACACATATTACAATCAGCGATCCAGACTTCGCCACGCTTCTTAATCATATCAAAATAAGTAGAGCCATTGCTTATAATCCTGACCAAAATCATTCTCCACATTGTAGATTTACTAATAACATAAAAAAAAAGAAACAAAGGGCTTTATGACTTTGTTTAGGTGTTCAACTTTTTTTATGTAGATATCAGCATGTTTGGAATGTGGTATAACCTAAACTAGGCTAAAATCAGATCCATTGGGATATGAATGAGTTGAAATGTGGCTTGATGTTTGTGTTGGTTAATTACTCGCATATGGGATACGCGGGATTCAAGTAGACGTATACCTACAACCAGTTATAGTTCTTCCCCATCAATTGAGCGTCGTCGATTTTTTTGTAAAACATAATAACCAATAAACGAAAGTATTAATCATAAAAAGCATTAGATTAAAGGTGAAGAACTTGAAGAAAGGAATGAGACTTCTCGTACCCTTCGATGGATCTGTTCCATCTAAAAAGGCGTTAAATGAGGCTTTGAATCTAGCACAAATAACAGACTCAGAGATTTTAGTCCTCTCTGTGGTACCCGAGATAAATATACCTTTTCCCTCGGATGATGTCCTGAGAAAAGACCCAGCTAAATCAAAAGATATTCAGGAAGAAATTGAAAGAAATTACGCAGAAACCTTAAGCCAAGCAGCCGAAGACCTAACTAACAAATACCCAGAGCAGAAAATAGAAACCAAGCTTGGAAGAGGGAGTCCAAGTAAAAGCATCGTTGATTTCGCTAAAAAAGGGGAATTCGACTTGATCGTTATGGGCAGTAAAGGACTCGGCGGTATAAGTGGGTTAATACTCGGGAGTACTAGCCGGCGAGTGGTAGATTCATGTACGATACCAGTGCTAATTGTGAAATAAGCTCCTAAACTTTTATCTAACTAAAATTATTTCTGACTCAGCTCCTTGAGCTTCTCCAACGCAGATATGAGTGCATCCCCTTTTTGGATGCTTAGAACTTCTTCATCCAACCGGATATCCTTTGAATCAGTTACCCTGCCAATGATGGAAGCAGGTTGATCAAAGCCTCTTAACTCCTCAAGTATATTTTCAACATATTCATTATCCGCAAACAAAAGAAACGCCCCGGAGCCAATCAACCATAAGGGATCAAAACCCAGCGCATCAGACAATCTCTCCGTTACAGGTGCCACGGGTAGATACTCCGAGTAAACTTCAGCCCCCACCCCCAAGGGCTCCAAACACTCGTAAACCGCTGACCTGAGCCCTCCTTCAGTGACATCATGAACCATCTTTATCCCATCATGATATAATTCATTACACCTTAGAACCCGTTCACGAATAGAGATATCTTCACCAATCCTACGCCCCTCCTCAATCATAGCCTCATCAAGAAACTCCTCCACGACGCCAACCCCCTCACTCAATATTATACCGGTTCCTTCCGCTCCAACCCACCCAGAGAAAATTATCCGATCCCCCGGCTCAGGGGGTCCACCAATATACTTCTCCTCTGGCACGAAACCGGTGAAACTACCTACAAGAACCAGATCATTTACTTGGCTAGTTACCTCTGTGTGGCCTCCAATGATTACTATCTCCTCCTCCAACGCGGCCTCATGAAGCCCCCTCTGAACCTCCAAGAGCCTAGACTCGGGGAAACTGGACGGCATCAGTATAGTCACGGTCATAGCGTAGCCCCTCGCTCCAACTGTAGCCAGATCATTCTGATTTACGATAACAAGTTGTCTTCCAGGGTTAACGGTGGGAAATGTAATGGGATCCGCTTTGTAAACCAGTAACGGTGGAGAATCATACTCCCTCTCAGTGAATACCTTGGCGAGACTCAGTGAACCTACATCGCAACCGGGTACTGCCTCCTGTACCACGCTGCAATGCTTGTATCCACATAGTTTTATGATCTCTTTCAATAACTCATGATGAACCTTGCCCTCAGAAAGCCCCAATATCTATCACATTAATATCATCTAGTTAAACAATTTAACAAATATCCCTAACTTTTAATGAATAAAGAGAATCCCCTTAGACAGGTGTATACCGCCGGTTACTGATTCGGGAATGTAATAAGTCAAATATGATTGACATTGATCCCTAAATATGAAAATCCTCGTAATAATCCCCATATCCGGTCTCAGTGAACAACAAATCAATGAACGAATAGATTACCTAGAAAGCATCGCAGAAGAAGACAAACAAATCGACAGCCTACAGCTAGAGAATGGCCCACAAGCCATCGAGTGCCCTGTGGATCACCTGTATGAAGAGTTCTATGAATGATTGCAAACCCGACCTCTGAGAGCTTTGCCTAATCTCTGCAAACCTTGGTAATTAAACCAGTCAAAAACCTACCTCTACTGGACCAAACCCACTCCAATAGCTGTCTAATCCTATTTCAGGATAATCCCAATAGAATCCTTCTTAATTCAACCCAAAAAAAAGTGAAACTATTTGATTAAAATAGTTCAAATAGAAGAATTCTTGCAGCATCCTCTCCCACCATGTCCTCGAGCTATCCCTGTCTACAATCGATTGCTTCAAAATAGATATAATAGCCTCATAGGAGATTGAAAAATTTAGGCCCCCAAAATAATATATAACGATATAAGGGATGAAACAAATTTTACTATTAATGAACATATACGATTATGCTTGGCTCCTATTCCCAGTAGTTATACTAGTCTTCATAGCTGGCTCAGCAGTGAAAGTAGTGAACGAGTACGAGAGAGGAGTCGTCTTCAGATTAGGTCGCCTCATAGACGCTAGAGGCCCTGGTCTCTTCTTTTTAATCCCGGGCATCGATCAGATGATCCAAATAGACCTGAGAACTATAACCTATAATGCCCGAGAGATCAAGGTCATAACACGTGACAACATCAGATGTGACATAGAGAGCTTCGTCTACTACCGCGTAGTTGATCCCCAAAAAGCCGTAACAGAGGTGGAGAACTATACAGCAGCCACCCAGAACTTGTCCAAAACCGTGCTACGAGAAGTCCTGGGGCACGCCGAACTAGATGATATCCTAGCATCATCCGAGAAACTTACAAAGGAGATCCAAGAAGAACTGGACACCGTTACTGATCCCTGGGGCGTCAAGGTATCCGCTGTAGTCATAAGCGATGTCTCACTACCCGAAGAGATGCTAAGAGCCATCGCCAAACAAGCCGAAGCCGAAAGAGAGAGAAGATCAAGGATCATCGTGGCTGAGGGAGAACAAATGGCGGCCCAGAAAATGATGGAAGCCGCAGAACTCTACACAAAAAGCCCAATAGCCCTCAAATTAAGGGAGCTTCAAACTATGGCGGAGATCTCTCGAGAAAAGAACATGATGGTAGTAACCTCTACTACAAGTATGAGAGACATCAAGGACATTATTGACTCTTCCCTAAAACTGGAAGGCGAAGAAAATAACTCATAAATCACTACACCCCCACCGTTTTTTCCCCCTTATCATCCTCATCCTCTTGTCTATCACTACCACAGGTACAACTAGTTCTATCCCGGAGGCCCCGGTTCTCGTAGTTGAGATGGAGGGCGTCATAACCATCGCAAGCCATGAATTAGTATCCACCGCACTGGACCAAGCGGATCAACTGGACTCCCCCGCAGTCGTCTTACTCATAGAAACCCCCGGCGGGACATGGGAGGCTACACAGGACATCATAAGATTAATTGAGACCTCTGATATCCCCGTGGTGGCATACGTATACCCCGTAGGCGCAACAGCGTGGTCCGCTGGCACCTACATAGTTGTCTCCAGCCACATAGCAGCCATGGCTCCCTTCTCCATAATAGGCTCCAGCCAGCCCCGAATATTTCCCTCAGGGGAGACAGTTGAAGACCCCAAGACCCTCAACGCCTTCGCTGAATACATCGTACAACGAGCCAAGATGCATGGGAGAAACGCTACACTGGCTGAAGAATTCGTCAGAACCAATAGAAACCTTGGAGCCGAGGAAGCCCTAGAACTAGGCATCATAGAAGCAGTCTCCCCCAGCCTTGAAGAACTATTAGCCGACATCGATGGAATGAATGTAAGCTTATCCACAGGGGATACAACCCTGAACACAGTAAACGCGGGAATCCAATACCACAAACCCAGTATAAGAATCCGATTCCTATCCCTCCTATCTAACCCCAACGTAGCATACATATTATTCACAGTGGGCGTATACGTGCTCATATTCGGGTTCTCCACCGCCGGACCCACAGGGGAGATCATAGGCGCCATCCTGCTCATCCTAGGACTCATAGGACTAGGGTTCTACGTGGACCTCCTCACAATAACCCTGCTTGTCCTGGGCGCCGTCTTTATATACCTAGAGATCAGGGACCCCGCCGCCGAGGTATTCGGCCCAGCAGGCATATTCAGCCTATTAATCGGGTCCCTCCTCATGCTCAGACTAAACCCTGAAGACTGGCTCGTATCACCCCAATGGTACCGAGTCTTTATGATCACCGCGATACTTCTCGTCATCACATTATCCGGGTTAGCCCTCTACATACTCTACACCGTCATAAGAGTGGTTAAGAGAAAACCCGCTGCTTTAACATTCGAAGGAAACGAGGCAACCACCATAGATGAACTAGGACCCGACAGGATAGGCTATGTACGTTTCCACGGAGAACTCTGGAAAGCCCGCTCCGGGAAACCAGTGAGACCCGGTGAAAAAGTCAGGGTCACCGGGAAAGAGAACCTAGTCCTAACAGTGGAGCCCATTGAACCAGATGAACCCGGCTCAAATAGAGGATAACCCAACCCACCCCAAACCATAACCCAAACAAGACACCATACGCATAGGAAAAAATAAATCCGACAAACAATCCCCCATTCTCAACAAGGAACACTACCCAATGATCAACGGACTACTACTAAACACAGGCACCCTACTCGCAGCATTACTACTACTAGACAAATTCAGCCACATGACCATCACAAACAGTGAAAGAGTAGCGGAAATCACTGGATTCGGAAAAACCGCGGTCGGCTTCTTCCTCATCTCCCTCTCAACCTCCTTACCTGAACTCACCGTCGCGATCTTCAGCACAGCCACTGAGGAAGCAGTAGGCGTCGCACTAGGCAACATTCTGGGGAGCAATATACTGAACATCTGTCTCGTATTCGGGTCATGCATCCTATATGCCTCCCTGAAGAACCTCGTATGCATCGATTTCTTACCCTTAATCACCAGAGAAGACGTCAAGACACTCCAATTTGGGTTATTCTCCGCCAGCCTAATCCCCTTAGTCTTAATCTATCTAGGATACGTAAGCCGGGTAATCGGAGTAGTACTCATCCTACTATTCATCTACAACACGGCTCAACTAATACAGAATAGAGAAAACGTAATAGAAGAAGGCGCCCTAGGCGAAGAAAAGAAAAAACTACCACTATACACCGCCCAGCTATTAATCGGCGTAACAGGCGTAGTAACCACCAGCTACTTCATAGTAGACGCCGCCACCTTTATCGCGTTAAACATCGGCATACCAAAAATCGTCATAGGGTCAACAATAATCGCACTGGGCACGAGCCTACCCGAACTAGCCACAAGCATCCAGGCAACAAAAAACAACAACATCCACATCGCCCTCGCCAACATCATAGGCAGCTGTTTCCTCAACATCACCCTCGTACTAGGCGTCACCCTAATCGCCACAAACTTCACCATCAATATAGGAGCCTATACAAATGTAGCGATTTTCAGCCTGATCGCTAACTTATTCCTATGGTATTTCCTCAACGGAGACCGTATCTGCTGGAGGGAGGGAGCAATACTGGTTTTCCTATACCTAGTATTCCTTTTCAGCACACTAAGTTTTTAAAAAAAATACCAATAAAAATGGTTCCAAATCACACATAGCTCCCATATAAGAAAAAAAGAGATCTTAGCTGGGAAGTTCACAGTACTTCCTATCCTTAACCACCAGGACAGGAACCGTGCAGCTCTCAACGATATCTCGGCTAACACTACCAAGCATCCAGGACGTTATCCCGCCTTTACCTTTGTTCCCAACAACAATCAGATCAACGGCCTCACGGCTAGATACATTAATAATATTCTTTTTTATCCCACCAGCTTTTACCACTGGCTTAACATTGATACTAGGATATATTTCCTCGATCCGATCCGCGTGCTCTTGAAGCATATTTTTCCTATCTTTCTCTACATCAGTCTGAAGCTTCCGTAGATCCCCGCGTCTCGTGCTCGTCGGTGCCAAAGGAGTCAACTCCGGCACGATGCTCAAAAGTATCAACTCACACTTATTGCCACCTACTAGAGAGGCAGCATAATCCAATGCACTGATAGATGGATCAGAACCGTCTACAGCCACTAATATTTTATCAATCATCCTAAAAATAACTGTAAATGGCGATATATAAGCTAAATATGCCAATGAAAACCCACGTCAACATTCAACTTGTAACTCCACATGGAAACCTGTAGCTAAACATACATCTAACTCACCCAATACTACCCCGAAAGGAAACCCCCACCATGGAAGAAAAACCCTAGATCACATTTTTATAAACAATAGCCACGATAACTTTCCATGGAATCCGAAGCAATATTATTCGCCTTCCTATTAACCCTATTCGCGGGGCTATCCACTGGAATAGGAAGTATAATCGCGTTCCTATACAAGAAAGTAAACCCCAAGTTTCTATCCGCGGCACTCGGATTCAGCGCAGGTGTCATGATATATGTATCATTAATAGAAATCTTCTCAAAAGCCAAAGAAGCACTCATCCAAGACCTAGGCCCAGAAAAAGGATACTGGTACACCACCATCGCCTTCTTCACGGGAATAGCCATAATCGCGTTAATCGATAAACTGGTCCCAGAACCAGAAAAACCCTCATCACGCCGTCAGCGTAGAAGATATGCATGACTCCGATATAAACAAGAACGATTTAATGAGAATGGGGTTATTCTCCGCCCTCGCAATAACCATACACAATTTCCCGGAAGGCATCGCGACATTCGTAAGCAGCCTCCATGATCCCACATTAGGCATAAGCATAGCAATAGCTATAGCCATACACAATATCCCAGAAGGCATAGCCGTCTCCGTCCCCATATACTACGCCACAAAAGACCGAAGGAAAGCATTACTATACTCATTCGCCTCCGGATTGTCCGAGCCACTAGGAGCATTAACCGGATACATAATCTTCGGCAGTTACTTCAACAGCGTATTACTTGGTTTATTATTCGCAACAGTAGCCGGTATAATGGTATTCATATCCCTAGATGAACTATTACCGACGGCTCAGAAATACGGTGAACACCACATAGCCATATATGGATTAGTCACAGGTATGATGATCATGGCCATAAGCCTACTATTAACAGATAACCCATCCGATAGGGAAAAGGCGTTAACGCCAGCAATGACAAGAGAACCCTTCATCCATTGTATCTCACTATTCATGAACACAATCCTATCCAGACGCAGAAGACTAAAACTATGATACAATATATAGAGAAGCCACTTCATAAGTTAATGATAACTTACAAAACAAGATTAAACTTATGCAGGAAACATATGCATCTAACTAGAGCCCAATGGCAGCTTGATAACCACGCTGGTTCCCTCACCCAGCTCGGAGTCTAATGAGATAGAGCCACCGTGAGCCTCCACCACCCTTTTGGAATAGGTTAACCCCAAACCAAGCCCACCCGGCTTAGTACTATAAAATGGTTTGAAGAGATTACCCATGGCGTCAACCGATAAACCTGTACCAGAGTCCCCAATACACACCTCTGTGGCACCATCGAGCCGCCTAGTAGATAAAGTAAGCACCCCACCGTCAGGCATAGAATCTACAGCGTTCTTGATCAAGTTAATGAAAACCTGCCCAATCTTAACGCCGTCCACTGACTGGGCGATAAACTCATCAAAGTATCTGCGCTCAACCCTTATACTCCCAGGAATATACACCCTATCCACCGCTGTATCCAACAACTCATTGATATCCTGCGGTACCCGGGTAACGCTCTGAGCACTACTCTGGTCCAGCAACCCCTCAAGAATCCTCTGAGCCTCCATCAAACCCTCATCAATAACCTCCACACCATCAACTCCCCTCTGCCGTAACTCATAACACGCACCACGGATCCGCCTCAAAGGCCCCCTGAGTTCCTCCGCGTATTTCCGGGATATACGTTGCACCCCTTCGATAGTCTCCCTAGCCATAACCTCATTAATACGCTCCATATTCTCCAAGGCGAATATCCTCTGCATCGCCGAGGATACGTGAATAGACAGCAAAGAGACCAGCCTCTTATCCTCCTCACTGAAAACATCCCTCCTAGGGCTACAGAGGTTGATAACAGCCACAACCTCTCCACCGATACTAACCGGTACATTCAACTCACATGAACATTGGACACTATGAGGAACAAATCTCTGAAACTCGAAAGTCTCAGATAAATCAGGCACACATACCAAGGAACCTGATCTCACCGCCTCTATGACTGGTGAATCATCATTATAACTCAACTCAACATACTCGTCTTCGTTATCCCGTATTAACGGGAACTCCACAACCTTATCCTTAACCAACCCAAACCCAGTGTGAACATAACCCAGAACCCCCTCAATCGTGTCAAGTGTATACATCCCCACCTCAATGATACTTGAAGCCGTGTTAAGCCTCCGTACATATTCATGAAGCGCTTCAAGCTTGTTCTCATAATAGATACGATCAGTAACCTCGCGGCTAACCTCCAGCACAGCCTCCACCCTCCCATCACCTCCCATTAAAGGCTCCCGTATTATGTGCCAGTACTTCCCATCAGGGCCCTCAGCGACCTCCTCCCCGCTCCCAGGGTCATCAAAGAAGAGACGATGATCACAGGATTCACAATCCCTAGTACAGTACCCAAGATCCATACACCTCTCACCGATAACATCCTCAGAATCAAGACCCATAACCCGTGCCTGAGCCTCATTAACCCACATGAACCGGTTATCCCTGTCCTTAATGTTAATCGGATCAGAGATAGCGGCCAAGACCGCCCTATTACGCTCTTCCAGCCGCTCCACTTTCTGACGCATCTCTCTCACTTCCGTGTTATCCCGGAGAAAAACAAGTAAAGCAGGCTCTCCACCCAGATCAATGGCTGTAGCAAGATACCTATAATAAACAACCTCCCCACTAGGTCCAATAACGGGGGCCTCAAAAACTTCACTCGATTTGGCTCCACCCAGATGCCGATTCACCAGTTCCCTTGCTTCTTCTTGATACCCCTCAGGGATCAGATTCAAGTAACTATTACCAATAACGGCATCGAGTTCGAAACCCGTCATGGTTACCGCAGGGTTGGCGTAAACAATTACCTCATCCTGAATAATGATGGTTGCCTCGGGAGACTCTCCGAATAATGCATCTAATGTAACAATCCCTGCCAAATCTGAGAAATCCATATAGTATACTCCATCTTCCCCATAATAATTGAATCGGATACCTAAATAATAAACAAGGGATAAACCATATTCAATACAGGTCTAACTACTAGTTATCGAACACCTTAATCTCATTAACTCATATAACAGGTAGACAATAGACGAAAAAAAGAATAAAATAATAAAAAGTCTAGACACTAGGACCCGTATGCTTTCTCGTCGCTAGCACGAATAGCGTTACCATGAACCCCAGAAGTATCGCTGAACTAGGGAACGCAGGTATCCATCCACCATCGGGTTCCTCTGTCTGAGCAGTCAACACACCTATAGTCGGGTCGTGTACCAATCGCTCCTCGAAACTCGGATAAGACAGATAGACGTTCATGACGCTCTCGCTCTGAGAGACATCACTATACACAGGTACACTCTCGTTACCATCATCATAGTATATAGTTGCGTTCTCGACCCAGCTAAAGTATCCCTCATCAAGTATGACATTGTTATCTCCTACTTCGGCCTCTGGGGTATCGTTGCTTGATGTGAAACTCCACCAGAGGGCTAACATATTATCTGGATTCTCAAACTCCCATTCGTCGACTATGACATCGATCTTAAGCTCATTGCGGGCGGTTACGTTTGCCTCGCTGGAATTAACTTTATAGATCTTGCACTCTAGGAATAGCCGAACATCATCACTAACAGGACTCCTACCATTGGTTATAGTATAGTTGAACTGGGCTCCGATGCTGTTATTGTTTTCATCTCTGATATTAAGGGGACCCTCAAGATTCAATTCGCCGCTGGGTAACGCAAAATTAGTTATTTTGCGGTCTCCTTTGGACTCGTTAAACACGCCGTCTCCATCGTCATCACTATACTCGAATAATTGATGGAAGAATACACGGTACATGGTTTCGTTTTCATTTGTTGCATAGTAAGTGAACTTGGGTACATCACCGTTGATTCCCTCAAAGTTCAATGTGATCTTATCGGTCTCGACGGTGAACTTGTTTCCTTCTCTTCGAGGTATAAAGTCGTCATCTTCATCCTCTGGGCCAAACTCGTCATCTTCTTTATCATCTATCTCGGTTAGGGCATATGAGCCGCTCTCCGATACTGTGGCTGATACGTAATCCAAGTCATTTATCGTGGTTTCAAGCTCCTCCCAAGCTGTTCCATTCCAGAACATCCACATAGATGCCTCATCATCGTCCATCTCTAAGTAGTACCCTATCTCGGCGGTGAAACTGGAGGTAGAGTTAAGATTAATGGACGCTTCAACTTCATCGAGCGTTTCACTGATCTCATCTTCATCCATGATCTCCATTTCTATATTCATGGGAGCGGGGGCAGATAGATTCAGAGAGTAAATCCCCTCTCCTGACGAGGTTACCCATAAAGTACTATTAGACATAGTCTTCAGTACTACCGTGGTTTCTTCAAAGAATAGGGCGCTGGTGTCCCCCCCAGTGTTAGTGTAGTTAAACCCATCCGGGTTAATATCAGTATAATCAACTAACATAGCGTCCCCTGGTAGATTCGGTGCTTCTAGATGCTCTTCTGCAAATACTGGGAAAACCCCAGTTGTAAGAACTAGAATAATTAAAATAACGGAAAGTCCTCTTATCTTCATAATTATTTATATTATTAATGATTAATAAACCGGGAAAAAGGTGTCCAGTTTTTTTAACCTCTTTGGATTAGGTACCTCAGGTTAACTTATGATTTCAAGGTGTTTACTCTAGTAATCATTCTGAAGGGGTTCAAGATTATATTACCATAAACCTCCCATATACTCTCTCGCACATCCCTTAAAAAACGCAGATACAAAAAAGTTGGATTATTAGTATTCTACAACTCTGGGTAGCGTCTTTGCTCTCTTAACCCATTCCTCGACCTGATTTAGGGTAGGCAGTCGGCGTACAAGGTTCTTAGCCTCATTCACCTCAACCAGGGTATGGTACAAGTTATCGGGATCTCGCCGTGCTAGCTCTACCACGGTACTTACACCCGCTTCTTCAAGTAGATCAGACCATTCCTCAGCAATGTTAGCGACCCTATATAGATCCGCGTTATTAACCCAATCCAGTAGGAGAGAACTGGATATGCCCGTCTCTTCAACTAACTTTCTTCGACTCTCTCTCGTAGCCCCAACTTCAAGCAGTTCGTCAATATATGTGATGCCAGCCTTATTGAGGGTCTCAGAGTAAACTGGTCCTATTCCCTCAATATCAATCACCTTGATTCTTCGAGGAGATGCCTTTCGTTTCTCCTCTGTTGGAACTGTCTCCACTTCTTTACTTGGTTCTGGTTCCGTCTCTTCTTCTTGGATAGGCTCAGGTTCTTTTTTTTGGATGGGCTTAGGTTTCTCTTTTTGGACAGGCTTAGCCTCCTGAGGTTTAGTAGGCTTTGATCTCCATGGGGGTGCTTCACTCTGCTCTTTTCTAGTTGTGTAAAGTGCATATAGGAAAAAGAAGAAAAGCCCACCATCAACCACTATTACTAGTAACGTATTGAACAACGTGTTAACCATATTAAAAACTAAAATTACTGTTTATAAACATTAGAATAAGAAAAACATTTTTTTCAAGAAAAATATGATATCACCCTGATACATACCATATTTCACTATTAGGCTCCTAGAATCCTCACGGATACTGAATTTATCTAGAGGCGAGTAGTTGACTTGTAGATTATGTTTATAATCCATAGAAATATGAAGTAAATTATGCCAAAGTGTCAACTCTGTAAACGAGAAACAGAAACAATATTCACATGCAACTACTGTGACCAAAAATTCTGCCCCGAGCACAGACTACCTGAAAACCACCGCTGCCCAGGTATGCCAACAAGCAAAGAATGGCGAAACAGAGACAAAGAACTAGAAAAAGAGTAAACCATAACCCCCCCTAAACTCTAAGGTAATCTGGGTCAGGTTAAGGTCTAAAGTATATTTTGGGGTTTTTCTTTCTTCCCCTTCTCGACTTTTTCTCAGGGCCTTCTTTTATGTCTCGCAGTCTCTGGTCTAGTGCTTGAGTGAGATCATCGAAGACCGCTAATAGGTCCCACCCCTCTTGTTTAACGAAAATAGTTTCTCCACCCTTTTTCAGGTATATGTGAGCCCTAGCCTCATAACGGGTCCTGTTTCCACCTGGATTCTGGCTCTCTATCTGAACCCTTATCTCACGTATATCAGGGTACATGTTCTGCGCCCTCTTAACCATACGAAGCACCTTATTCTCCGCGACAGTAGAATCAAACCAATCCTCCTCCGAGGATAACCCAACTATATAGACAGGGATCTCCTCATCGCCCCTAAGATCATAGATTGGTTGGAAAAGCTCACGCGGGGTTATTATTCCCTTTACTCTATCCCGTTCATCCACAACGAGGCACGCACTCTTACTCATCCGAGTCATACCTTTCACTACCTCTAAGGCGTTCGCATCAGCGCCCACAGTGAGCGGCTGATTCTCCATTAATCCGTTTACCTTCCCTGAATAACGGCCTGACACCTTTTGCCCGCTTCTGACCCCTGTCGTCATTCTGGACGCAGGCGCAATAAAGGTGTGAACCAGTGTCTCTGCGGTTAAAATTCCGTCAAGTTTACCGTTTTTAGTAACAGGTAGGTGGCTAAAGTTATTATCCAGCATCAAGCGACGAGCAGCAGCGTTTCCCGTCTCAGGGTCAACAGTGATAACAGGGGACTTCATGAGATCTTTTACACTTATCTGTCCCAGTTCCTTTACCTGTCTCAGCTCGTTTAAGAGATCCACTTGGCTTGTGATGCCTATTATCTCTCCATCTTCCACCAAGGGTAGAGCACGCACATTGTTATCAATGAGCGTCATTACGACCTCCTGTACTGTATTATCTGTATTAGCTATCCCTACGCGCTCCCAGACGCTTTTTACCTTGGTTCTCTGTGGATGATCGACGCCAAGGAGATCTCGCACGGTTATAAGTCCGGTGTTATCCCCATCACTAGCTACTGTCTCATAGCTACCTGTTGTCTTAAAATAGCCCAGTACCTGACTAGTGGGGTCATTAGGTTTGAATATTTTACCTGGATCATGAAGGTTGGTTATCCTTGTTTCAGCTAGTTCTTCTATTGTTTTTCTCAAAATTGAATCATTTAACACTAACTAAGGATCACCTAAATAGCTTAATCATTTTTTCTTTCATCTGGGCCTGATGTTTAACCTAGAAACAGTGACATACAATACACTAATGATCGCCCTAGTATTAACCGTTTTAATGATTGCCAGCAGATGGATAAGTTATAAGATAATTTGGTTCTACGACACGCGCTTCAATGATCACGTCTTGCTTGTGTCTTTAATGGTTTCAAGGGGTCTTACAGCTGGAATAACTGCTTTTATGCCCGTTGAACAGGGACTACAAGTTCCTCCTATTACAGATATTGTGATTGTAATGATCCTATTCACTAATATTGTAGCAACAATTGGTTTTATCGTTAAAACTAGGAAATAATTCAACTCAAAATAGGGGTTGATTTATACTATTCATATATTCTTTGAAGACCTTCTCATGGATTCTCAAAGCCTCATTACTGTATAACACCAGTCGAACCTCCGATAAGCTCAGATGTTCAAGCACTGATGTGATTGTCTCTATTGCAACCTTAGCCGCTTCCTCTACTGGATAACCAAAAGCTCCTGTACTTATGGCTGGAAAACTAATGGAGCTGATCTCATTATCATATGCTAGTCTTAAGCTGTTCCGGTAACAAGCCGCTAAATATTCACGGTCCCTCGATGATCCACTGTAAACTGGTCCAACTGTGTGAATAACGTACTCTGCTTTAAGACGATATCCACCTGTTAGCTTTGCCTCACCCGTCTCACAGCCTCCAAGTTTTCTACACTCACTCCATAGATCCTCGCCCGCCGCTCGATGTATTGCGCCTGCTACGCCGCCCCCAGGAGCCAGTCTCTTATTAGCCGCGTTAACTATGGCCACAGTCTCCTGTTCTGTAATATCACCTTTTACCAGCCTGAAGACCGTTGAATTTATACTAGTTCTCATCAATCCTCACAGTATCATCCTCTAGTACAATTTTAGAGGTATCTATAGGTTACTCCACTATGGAACCTAAAGACTCGGGTGGTTAAATTCTACCCATGCTTCAGCCAAGTATAATTTAGATCAAGATAAACACTAACTCAAATAATATAACTAGAAATTTACTTGCAAATAGAACAAACCAGCGTTGGAGCCCGATTGTAGGAAATAATATGAATCACTCGGCATTGATCCTTATCTAACATGAGTTTCATAAAACCTGATGGAGAATCAGTAAACAGATCTTTTACCCTCGACAAGGCACTCGATGATGAACTCATGCAGGAAGCCCAGACGAAGGGAATATCCGTAAGCAACCTTCTAACCCAATTGGTTAACAAGCACCTAAACTTTCACAGATACAACCACAACCGAAACTATATCAACATGGGCAACAACACCCTCAAAACCCTCATGGAGCACATTGACGAAGATAAACTCTACGAGTGCGGTTATACCATGGGGGGAGAAAACCCAATCTCACGTGTCTTCAGAGCCGGATTAAAGCCCGGGAAAGAATCCCTACTGATCTATCTAAAAACACTTGACTTTTACGCCAACTGGTTCACCTGTGAAGAAAAAACAATAGATGAAATAAAATACATATACATTGACCATAACCATGGACTATTATGGAGCAAGTTTCTAGAGGGATACTTTAATGGAGTATTCGATAAACTTGATCTGCTGGCCGAGATAACTAGGCATGGTAAATGTTTCTTAATTCATCTAAAATAAGACATCACGGTTTTGGAAAAGTCGTCAACCTGCTTTGATGATTTTTCCGTTACCCATACCCGTGTACTCACCATGCTTCACCACTAATTCCCCGTTAACAATCACATGGACTATTCCCTCTGGATGTAACCTAGGTTCCCGATACGTTGATTTATCAATTACTTTAGCTGGGTCAAACACCACTAAATCAGCCACATAACCCGGCTTAACCACTCCACGTCCATCCAACCCAAACACGTTGCAAGGATAACTCGTCATACGCTTCACAGCCATCTCCAAGTCGAGAACACCCTCCTCCCTCACATAATGCCCCAGGACTCTTGGAAAAGCCCCAAAAGCCCTTGGATGAGGCTTCCCCAGTAGCAAGCCATCTGTGCAAACCATACCAAAAGGATGCTTCATGATCCTTTTCACATCCTCCTCGCTCATGGTGAAGTTCGCCATTGAGGCCATGTTATTCTCCTCCAATACAATATCCATGAGAGCGTCAACAGGCGACTGTTCACGAAGCTCCGCTATTTCCTCCAAAGTTTTCCCCTCACCCCCTCTATTCTTAGGAGACTCAACATAAGTAACCAAGACTTTATCCCAACCAGCGTTCCTTCCACTCTCCACTCCTTCACTGTACTCAGATCTAATTTTCTCCCGTATCTCTGAGTCTCTCAATCTAGCCAACAACCTTTCAACCCCTCCATCATGAACCCAGCTGGGTAGTAGACTGCTCAGGAAAGTGCTGCCCGCTGTGTAGGGATATTGATCATATGAGATCTTTATGCCTTGGGTCACCCCCTCTTCGAGTAATTCAAGTGCTTCCTTTGATTTTCCCCAATTCTTTTCTCCAGAGGCTTTGAAATGACTTATATGGCAGTGTACTCCGGATTTTTCCCCTATGGTTAGGACCTCATCAATGCTCTCTAGCAGCTGGTCGCCTTCATCTCGCATATGGACGACGAATACACCGGAGTACTCTGCAACTACTTTACATAATTCCACTAATTCATCAGTCTCAGCGTACACACATGGTGCGTAAATCAAACCAGTGCTCATACCGATGGCCCCAGCCTCTAGACATTCCCGGAGTAGCCTCTTCATCTCATTTACTTCACTATCACTGGGACCACGATCATCCATACCCATCGCAAGCAGCCTTAAATTACCGTGACCAACCAATCCAGCAACATTAACCGCTGTACCACTATTCTCTAAAACATCTAGATACTCCTTATAGCTCCTCCAACTCCACTCAATTGGTGGATCCCCGTTTAAACCAGATAGATACCTTCTCCATTCCTGTACATCTTCTTTGCGAATAGGGGCTTCCCCTAATCCATCCTGTCCTATTATCTCAGTTGTTATTCCCTGCATTATCTTAGGATGAGAGGCTGGTTCATGTATCAGAAAGAGATCTGAATGACTATGCGTATCAATGAAACCTGGAGCCACTGCAAGGCCTGAGATATCAATGATTTCTACGGCTTTTTCAATTACCCCAAATTTCTCAATGTATCCATTTTTTATCGCTACGTCGCCCGGTTGCCGAGGGGTTCCTAAGCCATCTATTATTACACCGTTTTTTAGAAGCAGATCAAACATACAATGTATATTTCCTTTGAGTTTTTATACTAGATGATTATATCTTCAGCATCATTAAGAATTAAACGTAATAAAAATCCTACCCCTTTTACTTGACTCACAGTTAAATGCTAAGGATTTATTAATGTTAAAAAATACGCTGCCAACTCCCTAACAACTCTATACAAACTATAATACGAGGCTAGAATGCGGGAAAACCTTGATCCAGAATGATGGCTATGCCAAAAATAAGAGTACTCTATCCTCAAATTCTAGCAATCCTATCGTGGAGGAGAGAAGAATAAACATTCAAAACACCGAATCGATACAAAAAATAAAAAATATATAGCATTGGTTAAAATCTAGGGGAATCTAACCAAATAAGATCCAGAATTCTCCTTAACTTTATTTGCTAGGTTACAGTGTGATCGTATTCATCGTTTCGGGTCACATAGGGGGTTATCTTAAGACTCTGTTCCTCAATCCTATACCCTCTGATACCATCATAATCAATTTCATGTTCCTGTAGCAGCTCCTTAGTATCCTCATCGTTTCCCTCAGGTACATATAGGAAGAGCTTTTTATATTCACGCCCATAAGGCACAACATCGCTTAGCGCCCTCCAACGTGGTACGCTATCCACTGATATATTCTCTCTTGATTCAACGAGCCCAATTTCTCTGATGGATCCATCAGGGTCTGTTATCACGATACTCGGGTAGAGCACACCGACCTCTGTATTAATAGCGTATCGTTTAGTCTCGTCATTCACTATTGTCTGTCTTCCCTCAGGCCATGTCTCTTGATCAACAAATGGGAAACGAGTATCTGCGATTATCCGTGCGATCCGGTTTCTAAGTATCTCTGGTTTAACCAAGGTCATCAATTAGTGGATACTTTGTCATTAGTTAAATAATTTCACCATTTAATGCAAACACACTAATCTAAGGAAATTTTACTCCTTAATCACAGGTTTCCTAGCCAGTAATGCGAGTACCGTACCCAGCAAGGGGAGAATCAATGAAAGCAATATAACCTCACCATATCCGTCAAAGATATCATAAGCATAACCAAACGGTAAAGGCCCTAAAGCAGAACCTATTACGCCCGCCATCATCGTTACACCCCTAATTGATCCGAGATAGCGTCTACCATAATAATCAGGCCAGATAACACCAATGACAAGGCCCTGTAACGCCATCTGGAGCCCAAAAAACACACCATACATGATAACAAGTGGAACCGAGTTAGCGAAATACAGAGTAATCAGCATTAAAACTATTAAAAACTGGCTAACCGTCAGGAGAAACCGTAACTGAATACGATCCGCCAATTGGCCCGCAATCAATATAAAAGGAATTCTAACAATGCTGAAAACCCCGTTAATAAGTGCTGCCTGCTGTGGGGATAACCCTGCCTCACCAAGTATACTGATCTGGTGAAACATGCAACCCGTGTTGATAGCACTTGGTACGATAATTAAGTAAATAATGATCCAGAAAGCACGGGTCCTAACCGCCTCCCTTAATGTCCAAGAGACTTCCTCAATAAACTCAACCTCTTCACTGGCATTATTAACCACATCACCATCAGGAAGCAGCCCCACATTCTCAGGCCTAGTCCTAACAAAGAAATAAACCATAGGGGCCACAAAGAACCAGAGCAAGAACACCCATATTCTCCAACCTACCTGCCAGCTAACGTTCTGAATAATCCAGGTGTTAATAGACGGGATAGTAGCGAGACCCACCGCCCCAAATAAACTAACAATACTCAGAGCACGCCCCCGGTTTCTAATAAACCACTGAGGTACAAGCGTCGCACCGATTAGACTCATACTACCCTGACCTAACAACCGAATTAGAAAGAAGCCGATAAACAGCATGGGCAGACTCCCAATAAAACTCATATACATACAAGCAGCACCGAAAAACACTGCTACCAGCGTACTCATTCTTCTATGACCATATCTATCAAAAAGCCCCCCAACAACACTCATCACCACACCAGCTGCGAGAGTACCCATACTATACATCCCGGATACAAGGCTACGACTCCAACCGAACTCATTGATATAACTATCAATAAAAACACTCACACTAAATGTCTGCCCTGGACCACTAAAAAAAAGAGTAAACCCGGCGAAAAACACCATTATCCAGCCATAAAAGAAACGGGTCTCAACAGGAAGCTTCTTACTCATACAATATCCCCCCAGATAAACACGGCTTCAAAATAAATCTTATTCACAAAACCCTAAAAACTAATATTACTGAATGCCCTCGACTACCCCCCAGTTTCTACTCCCTTCCTAATTTTGGACCATATCACTGAGCAATAAAAAGGTGATAGTAATTAAATAGGGAACTATTTAGTATCTGTGTTTTTCCAGTAACCCTTCTCACCCAGCCATTTACCCAGATAAACCAACCCAAGCATAATGGGAACCTCCCAGAATAATCCCATGGTTGTACCTAACGCAGCCTGACTGTTTAAGCCATACAGGCTAATGGCTGTAGCGATGGCTATCTCAAAATGACTGGATGAACCGATCAACACGCTGGTAATAGCCTCCGGGTAAGCAAGCTCGACGAGTCTGGTAACCAGAATATTATATCCCACCACTATTACGAACCCTACGATCAGGGGAATCGACATCTTAACCATCAAATCCGGGTTATTTAATAACACTTCTCCGTTCATGGAGAAGAGCACGATCAACGTGGTTAATAGTGCCAGTATGGAGACCTGTCCCACAGCGGGGCGGTAGGTGAACTCAAACCATTCCCGTCCCTTGTTCTCAATGAGATAGTTCTTAGAAATATACCCGATTATTAGAGGTAACCCTATGAAGGCGAGTATGGATATAACTAGTAATCCCCGGTCTATGGGTATATTCTGTAAACCCGTTAACAGGGAGACCACGGGTGCATAAAGCACCATGATGGTGACCGTGTTCAGGCTAGTGTTGATAATGTTCTGTTCCTGGTTCCCATCTGCCAGTGACCCCCAGACGAGCACCATGGCTGTGCACGGGCTAGAACCCAGGAGTATCGCGGCTACGATCAACTGATCGTACCCGACTAGTAAGTATTTAGCCAGATAAGCTGTAACCAGCGGCGCCACTATCCAGTTGGAGAAGATGGTTAGGATGATGGGTTTTGGGTTGAGCATTAGATTCTTGAGTTCACCCATCTGAAGGTTCAGTAGAGCGGGGTACATCATAAGGAATAGACAGATGCCTATTGGGACGGATATTCCTCTGATCTGCCAAGCATCAAAGGTCTGACCTAGGGCTGGGAAGTACTGGGATAACGCTATCCCTATTCCCATGCATACTAGGACCCAGATTGCCAGGTATTTCTCGAATACGCTCAGGTGAACATGCTCTTCCTTCATAGTAATCACACCCCATGAACGTATAAACAAATTTAAATCTATTTATGTGTAATCAGCACGTCTATCTCTGAACCCGTCACAACAGCGTGGCTCACACTACCCAGTAAGACCGAGGCAGCCTCACCCATACCACGACTACCCACAACCACAAGATCGGACCCCTCTCTGTCAGCAATCTCCAGTAATTCCTCTGCAACATCTGTGTTTCTGGCTTAGACCGTTTCCACCTCTAACCCCGGGTCCAGACTCTCTTCAGCTTCCCTAAGCAGTTTCTCACTAAATGACTTGGTGATCATCTACCTGTAGACATTGACGATTAATATCCTTAAACCGCCTTGATGCGCTATCTCTTCTGCTTTTCTCAATGCTTGTTTCGAGTAATCTGATCCATCATACCGACCAGTATCTTCATCCACATATTATATCACAAAAAAGGAAAACATATAAAAATTTTTAAAACTATTTATACGAGTAAAAGCATATGAGTTCACCACGCGAAAAACTACAAAAAATACTCGAGACCCACTTCAGCGACCTAGACGACTCATCCAAACATGAAGCTAAATTGGGAGAAGCAACAGACGAATATTTCAGAAATAAAGCTCTCCCTCTATACGTCAAGATATTCGAGAGCTTATCAGATGAAAAAAGACTCAAAATACTCCACTTACTCACATTCCGGGAGATGTGCAACTGTGAACTCACAGCCGCGACCAAGTCGACACAACCAAACCTCACCTACCACGTGAAAAAACTGGAGGAAGCCGGACTAGTCGAAAAACGACGAGAGGGTAAATTCATTTACTACTCCCTAATAGAAAGCCCCATTACTGATTTCATAATAGAAAAACTATAGTCTTTATTGGTGGTTCTCAGTAATCCACTCAATCAAGGGCATAAAGGAATCCGCCAACTCCTGACCCTTATCCGTTATAGAGTACTCCACCCGGGGCGGGATCTCATTATAAGCTGTTCTCTTCAGGATACCATATCTCTCCAACTGTTTCAGTCTAGTTGAAAGGGTCTTGGTGCTAATATGATTCATCAACTCGTTAATCTCGTTGAATCTCAGAGCCTGCTCGGTGCAGCAGAATATGAAGAGTATCCCAATGGCTCCTCTGCTCCCTAGCAGGCTTATGAACTCGTCCCCCAGCGGGGGCAGGATACATCCAGCGCAGTCTTTACTTTCCATCTCTTCACCAACTGTAATCCTTTACTCTTTACCCTTTAAATGCTTTAATATTTACAGTAAAGATTGATGCCCCAATGAACAATAAACACCTCAACCCTGACACCAAAAAAGAAGAGAGCATAAAAAACACCATAAAAAAACACTACGGAACAATAGCCCAAAGAACCACCACCTGCTGTACACCCAAAGGGTGCTGCAACCAGTCAAACCCACCTGACCCGGGATACACTTCCCAAGAACTGGAGACCATACCAGAAGCCGCAAGAGCAGCCTCTGCAGGATGCGGCAATCCAGTCACCCACGCGGACTTAAAACGAGGAGAAATCGTACTGGACCTAGGATCAGGTGGAGGGATCGATGCAATCCTCGCCGCAGAGAAAGTAGGCCCCCACGGCAAGGTCATCGGGGTAGATATGAGCCCCGACATGATCCAGTTAGCCAAAAGAAACGTCCAAGAGTCAGGACAGGAGAACACAGAGTTCAGACATGGCGAGATAGAACACCTACCAGTACTCGATGAATCCGTGGACGTAGTGATAAGCAACTGCGTCATCAACCTATGCCCCGATAAAGACGCTGTCTTCAAAGAAGCCTATAGAGTACTCCGAAAGGGTGGACGAATAATATTATCGGATATGATGGCAGAAAACCTAACCCCTGAAGCCAGCCTGAACCCCCAGGCTTGGAGTGAATGTATAGGTGGCGCCATACCTCTTGAAGCATACTTGGAGAAGATGAAGGAAGCGGGGTTCATCAAGGTAAAAACACTCGCCCACAGTACTTATCCACCACAGTTCCTAGCAGACTCCTTGAAGGCCATAGGGATAATGTACGATCCAGGGCAAGCAATCCTATCACACGCAGAGATACTGGGCTTTAAACCAACTGGAAACAAAATACCCCAATACGGGGACTGCTGCTAACACCACTCCGCCCCATTCCCAACCGTGAAAAACCGTTGGCTACACTACCATACCTCGGTTTAGGGAACTACATTACCTACAATATCCATTACATGCCACGCACTCTTAACTGAATATAAAGGAAAAACCTATGATTCTTTAAAACTAACTGAAACCATCCATATAGCATGACAAACTCAATGACAATCCCCCAGGGCGCTCACGATGACAAATTCTGGTCCTTAGTCCAAACTTAACCTCCACCAATAGGAGGTACAACAAACACAACGTCCCCACCATTAAGCACCGTATCAAAACCATCCAACACAAAAACATCCCTGCCATTAACCAGGACACCAAGATACTCTCTCAACACCCTCTCATCATCAAACACCAACTTATCCAATCCCGGAAAAACCCCTACCAACAACCCCAAAAGATCCCCCACAACCAAACCCACCGGCAACTCACTCCTCCATTCCCTAACCCCCGCCGCCTCATAAGCCACCCCATAAAACCTAACAGTGATCTTCAACAGGTTGTAACCTTTTTGAATATCCACTACAACTAAATATGTGAGTTTTATGGTCAAATCATACGCCGGCGTCTACTTAGAAGTAGACCTAACAAAAGAAACAACCAAAAAAATACAATACGACACAGATACGCTCAGAAAATATCTGGGCGGCACAACCTTAGGCGCAAAAACCCTCTACGAACAGGTCCCACGTGACATTGATTACAACGACCCACGTAACACCGTATTCATCGGAACCGGACCCCTAACAGGCACAAGCATCGGCGGCTCAGGAACCATCAGCATCGTAACCAAAGGAGCCCTAACCGAAGGCGCCACAAGCACCCAAGCAAACGGCCTATTCGGCGCCTACCTCAAATTCAGTGGCTTCGACGGATTGATCCTGAAAGGGCAAGCTAAAAATTTGAAATATTTGGAACTAAAAAACGGAAAAGCAATACTACATGACGCATCACCACTCAAAGGCCTTGACACCTACCAGACCACAGACAAACTACGAGAAATCCATGGCTCAAAAAACAGATCAGCCAGCATCCTCAGCATCGGCCCCGCCGGAGAAAATCAGGTCAAATGGGCTGGAACCTTTATCGATTACGGCCACAGCGCCAGCCACAACGGCTCTGGAGCCGTCATAGGCAGCAAACATCTCAAAGCCATCATAGTCTTCAGAGGAGACGCTCACATCCCGGTACACGACAGGGAAAAACTAC
>CAZAQI010000014.1:0-28799 GCA_964487465.1 uncultured Candidatus Bathyarchaeia archaeon | reverse complement strand
ACTCTATACCCCATTCTTGCCAAGGCAATAGAATCTCTTCCTTGTCCACAGCCGAGGTCTAGTACGTGTCCTTTTGGCTCATAGTTTTGAAAGAATGATACTAGTTCGGGGTATGGATCTCCAAAATAGGCTTGTTTCGTGTAGTGTTTATCATAGGTTGACATAGAAAATCAGTATAGCCGTAAAATAATATTCTAACTAATTCATTAAATAGACCATCAAGCATTGTTATACTGCGGGAAATTCAATATACTTGTTACATGAGACATTACACATAATTTGTTAGATAGCACAGTCGGATTATAAATAAATTGTTTGCATGGTAAAATTATGAAAACTAGGGCTATAACCTTTTAGAAGAATCAATAAAATAAGTAAAGACCAGCTAACTTTAGTTCAAGCTACTGGAGGCAAACACAAAAGTCTACCTATAAGGAAATTCATAGCTGAGGCACGTGAAATTTTCCAAAACAAGAATCCAAGTAGGTTCTAATTTTCTATTACGCATCTTCATAACAATTTTTATTAAAATCATTTTCCAAGTAAAAATTTATTACAAAACGATATGTATATGTATGCATATCGGTGATATGTTTTGAATATAGATGAAGCCAAAAAAATCGCGTTTGAGAAATGCGGAATAAGCGAACTCAACAGCGGAGTTTACACCGGCGAATGGGCACCCACGGAGGATAGGAAACAAATTACTGTCTCCTCTCCAATCGATGGAAAACCCATAGCCAAAGTAACACTCGCAACAATGGACGATTATAATGAAGCTATTAAAGCAGCAAAAGAAGCTTTCAAAGTCTGGCGCCGGGTCCCCGCACCAAAAAGAGGAGAGGTAGTCAGAGCAATCAGCGACGAGTTGATAGCATACAAGGAATCTCTTGGGCTCTTAGCATCAATTGAAGTAGGAAAGACAATCAGCGAAGGCCAGGGAGAGGTTCAGGAGATGATAGACATTGGAAACTTTTGCACTGGGCTCAGCAGGCAATTATACGGAGTCACAATTGCATCTGAACGCCCTGAACATAGACTCTACGAGCAATGGCACCCTCTCGGGGTGGTTGGCATAATCACCGCCTTCAACTTCCCCATAGCGGTATGGAGCTGGAACAGCTTAATAGCAGCTGTAATCGGTAATGTCACCTTATGGAAACCATCATCCAAGGCACCTTTAACCGCTATAGCGGTCACAAAGATAGCCAACAAAGTGCTAAAAGACCATGGTTATCCACCAATATTCTACCTAGTAGTTGGACCTGGATTATCAATCGGAAAAGCCATCAGCCAAGACACAGATATCCCATTAGTGAGCTTCACCGGCAGCGTAAAAACAGGCAAGAAGACAGCTGAAGAAGTAGCAAAAAGACTTGGCAAGTCATTACTTGAATTAGGTGGAAACAATGGATCAATCGTATCCAACAAAGCACACCTCAAAGTAGCTATGAAAGGAATTGCATTCGGAGCCCTCGCAACTGCTGGACAAAGATGTACAACAACCAGACGAGCAATCGTCCACGAAGATGTATACGATGAGTTCCTATCCAAGATGAAGTCAATCTTCGAAGAAGCACCCATAGGCAACCCACTTGATCCAAAAACCCTTATCGGACCTCTAATTGACCCCAGTAGCATAATCAACTACCATAAAGCAATAAAAACCGCACAGGAACAAGGAGGTAAACTCATCACAGGCGGCAAAGAACTAGAGGTCCCGGGGTGCATAGGTGGTTACTATGTTGAACCAGTAATAATTGAGGCAACACCGAATATGGCCATTGTGAAGGAGGAGACTTTCGCGCCGCTACTCTATGTAATAAAGTACAAGACACTGGAAGAGGCAGTGGATATACATAACTCGGTCCCACAGGGCTTGAGTTCAGCGATATTCACAACCGATCTCCGTGAAGAAGAATACTTCCTTAGTAACCTCGGGAGTGATTGTGGTCTAGCCAATGTAAACACCAGCACAGCGGGAGCCGAAATAGGAGGAGCCTTCGGGGGTGAGAAGGAAACAGGAGGAGGACGAGAAAGCGGCAGTGACGCATGGAAGATCTATGCAAGGCGTCAAACAGTGACAATTAACTATGGAAAGGATGTTCCCCTTAGCCAAGGAGTAAAGTTCAATGTCTGATACAAACTGGCTTACACCTCCACCTCCAAACGATGTAGATTCCATTCCTTCTTACCGGAAGGATTCAAAGGAGCGGGATAAGCTACTGGATGCCATTGAAGATATCAAGGAAAATCCCGTTGAGATTCCTCTGATTATCGATGGTAAACGGGTGAAAACAGATGAGATAATAGAGATCACCTGTCCACATAATTATAACCATGTTTTGGCAACAGCACACCTTGCCGGGGAAGCAGAGATAGAAGCAGCTATCGAAGCTTCTCTAAAGTCATGGGAAAGATGGAGTAAAACAGACTGGTATACGAGAAGCACAATATTCAGGAAAGCTGCCACAAACTTAGCAGGCCCACAAAGAATCATGAACACAGCTGCGATAATGCTAAACCATAGCAAGAACCCGTACGAAGCAGAGATAGACCTCGCGGAGCTAGTGGATTTCTGGAACCTAAACACCTACTACGGTGACTATATCTATAAACACCAACCATTCCAGATACCCGGTGAACAGAACACAACTGATTGGAGGCCTCTTGAAGGTTTTATTCTGGCAATCTCACCGTTCAACTTCTACAGTATTGGAGGAAACTTACCCTCATCACCAGCAATGATGGGGAACACAGTGATCTGGAAGCCAAGCTCATCGGTTATACTAAGTAACTATATGATTATGCAGAACCTATTGGAATCCGGTTTACCTGATGGCATAATCAACTTTATGCCATTCAGAAGCAAACACGCTGGAAAACTCCTTGGACACCGCGACCTAGCGGGTGTCCACTTTACTGGTAGCAGTTATACTCTGAAGAAAATATGGAGTACTGTTGGAGCAAACCTTGACAACTATAGAAACTATCCACGAATTGTGGGTGAGGCGGGTGGAAAAGACTTCATCTTTGCGCACCCATCGGCGGACTTGGGGTGTTTGGCTATTAATGTCATCCGTGGGGCTTATGGATATCAGGGGCAGAAATGCAGTGCAGCCTCACGACTATACGTACCTGAATCCCTCTGGGAACAATTGAAAACAAGACTAATTGAAAAGATTGCTGATATCAAGATGGGTAAAACTGCGGACCTAGATAATTTTATGGGCGCAGTTATAGACCGCCCCAGCTACCTGAAGATTACAGAGTACTTGAAGGAAGCTAGAGAAGAAGACTATGAGGTTATCTATGGTGGAGGCAGTGACTCTGATACAGGCTGGTTTATTGAACCAACCCTGATTCGAAGCTATAATCCTAAATCACGGTTGATGGAGGAGGAGATATTCGGTCCAGTAATCACAGCTTACGTATACAGCGACAGTGAATATGAGAATATTTTGAAGCTATGCGATGAAACATCTCCATATGCTTTAACTGGGTCAATCTTCGCACAGGATAGATACGCCATTGAGTCCGCTCAAGAGATACTTAGGTATAGCGCGGGGAACTTTTATATTAATGATAAACCTACGGGGGCTGTTGTTGGTAGACAGCCTTTTGGTGGTGCACGCGCCTCTGGGACTAATGATAAAGCTGGTTCGTTTTTGAATCTGCTTCGTTGGCTGAGTCCGCGTACAATTAAAGAGTCTCTAGTAGCTCCTTTTGATTGGAAGTTTGGTTTCCAAAACTAATAACTTTTTTACCTAAGAATTTGTTAATATTTTTATTAGAATATGGTGGAATTGTCTTTGCTGGGTGATTTGGTTAAGACCATTCCATCCCTTAGTAAATCTGCCCAGCACTTCATCAGAATATGCTTGTTACATGAAAAAAATGCATTATTTTCCAAGCTTATCACGCTTTTTAACTGCTAGTTTTTATGAAACAGCTATTTCTGTAACCATATTTCTTTATAGAACTGTACATCTTTTTTAAATAAATATAAAAATAATTTAGTATATTATGAAGTATTTACAGAAATCACTGTTAATCCTAATACTCATATCACTATCAATTCCCCAAATCCAAGCAGCTACCTACACCATAAGCGAAAACACGGAACAAGACGCCCTAGCCTACAATAGCCAAAGAAACCTCGCAAGAACCAGCGATGGAACACTCCACATAACATACTTAAAACAAATAGACACAATATTCCATATATTCTACGCATATAGCATAGACCAAGGAGTAACCTGGATTGAAGAACAAGTATCAAATCCACCAGAAGAATATAGTCAATACTATCCCTCAATAGCAGTGGACAGCCAAGACAACATACACATAGTATGGGGCGGCTACGGATGGGGCTATGAATACTATGCAAACAATATCCTATATCGGGAGAAAACAAGCCAAGGCTGGCAACCAACCATAATGATAACAGACATCGAGTACTACAACTATGAACCAGCCATCGCAGTAGACAGCCAAGACAACATCCACGTAACATGGTATGGAGACGGCTTTGGCACAAACACAAACAACTACAACATCCAATACCGGAAAAAAACAAACACAGGCTGGCAACCAATTGAATCAGTAACAGACATAGAATACGACCAATACCACCCATCCATCGCCATAGACACCCAAGATAACATCCACATCGCATGGGAAGGCCAAGGCTGGGATACAACTCCTTTCAACTACGATATCCAATACATTATGAAAAACCAATCAGGGTGGCAAACACCCGAAAGAGTTACAGATTCACCAAGCCACCAAAGCTATCCATGCATCGCAGTAAACCAACAAGACAATATACACGTAGTCTGGGAAGGATCCGGAGGCCCTACACCATATATCACAAACATCCGGTACCGAATGAGAAACCAAATAGGATGGCACCCCCAAGAAAACATCACCAACTCAGACTATGATCAATTCTACGCGACAGTCGCGTTAGACGCTCAAGATAACATCCACATCGCATGGGAAAGTGCTAGAAACCCAAATCAAAGAACTATCCAATACATCAAAAAAACAATCGAGGGATGGCAACCAAATATAACCCTAATTGAGTCAGATGTCAACAATAGAATACCAAGCCTACTCTGGGCCATGTGGCCAGACCCACCCATGGTAAGAACCAATGTACCAGAAACCGGATACGCCCTAGCATACACAAGCGGAGACTCTGAAACTGGCTATGATTTAATCTACCACCCAAGCCACAACCTAACATGGGGAATAAAACCAGAACCTATCACCGTCGGCGGTGAACTCACCCAAAACAACCAGTCCCTGATAACAACTACAATCCTCGCAACCACAATACTCATACTAACATCAATAATATATTCAAACAAAAAATAACCACCCTGATTAATTCCCCTCAAGGGAAATATTCCCGTTATACACTAGTAAACAATTAATATGAATCACAATGCATATTCAACCAAGTACAATAAATAAGAAAAAAATTAACGAGACACCATACTGGACCCAAGCCTTCAACCAATGAGCCTAATCACCTGATTACAAGATGAGCAGCGCCATCGCATAGCTTTTCCGGGTTTATCAACCCATTGGTAAGATCAACGATTCTACCATCAATCCCACGCACATCTGAATCCTGGCCATGGGGTAACATAAGCCGGATCTCATTATTGTCCGCAGTGAACTCTAGAATAGTCCACGTATCATCTTCTACCCGGTTAAACCCGTGGAAATCCTTGTAATCCTTCAGGGCAGCGTTCAACCATCGCATAACATTCGCCGGGCGCCTCGGGTTAAGCAATCGATCATACAATCCCATACGCGGGAAATAACCTCGATCATGATCCATGAACGTATCAAGCAGCACCCGTACACCAGGATACAGATAAGAGGCTAGAACAGTCTCAGCGACACGGTTACCCGTAGCTATCTCTCCACGGGGATAAACAGCAGGGTCCTCGGAGGCAAGCCGTACATTCACGAGAGCCTTGAACCCATGCTTTGCCCCAGCTCTCTTGATCTTTTCTATGGTCTCAGGTGGAGACTCATGCTCCCCTACCTCAAAGACAAAACCATCAACAGCGCCAAGAACAGGCAGCAACGACTCGACACCATCCAAGTCTTCAACCCTAAACCCATACCCCATAAAATGACTGAACTTACCACCACCCTGATCGATATCAAGACTGCTCATAATATTAGCCAAATATACAGGAACACCAGTATCAGTCCGGAGACTCCCAGCGGAGACCAAAGCCTCCTCCAGGTGACTCCAAGGGGTTATCACCTCCACGAAATCCACCAACTCCCTGTATAACTCTATTAGAGACTTCTCTGGGACACCAAGATGGAAAAACCCAAGCCTATACCCCATAGAACATAACAAACCATAGATACGCCTAGACGCGGGAACCGTTAACTCCGTTAAGGGTAACCGAAGTGTCCCAGGACCCAGCTCCCACAACGCCATCAAGGGATAATCGTTTCGAGCCCGCTTCCTGACGAATTCATCAAGAGGCCCCATATAGGGCAATGTAACAACCTCACCGAGCGGATAACGTATATGCACCCCAACACGACCCATACACTCCCTCAACCGTTCAAAAGACTCAACCTCCACGCCTTCCATAAGAGTAGCACCATAGGATCGTCTAAACCTGGCTGTATGACCATCAGGGTACACATCCACTATACAGTAACCAAGCTTAGCCCCATCATCCCTGCCAAACTCACCAGCAGGCCCAACCCGGAACAAGTATGAGAAATCTTGTCTCAGGTTACCAGTAGCCTGTATATTATAGATATCCGTACCGCTGTGATGCTTGTAGAAAAACTGATGCACGTGACCACTGTGAAAAGCCTCTACCCTGTATTTCTGCAATAGATCCAATAGCCATCCACGTCCAGGTTCATCAAGATTATCATAATTACTGGCCTCACCTGGCTCATAGAGATATGGCGGATAATGACTGAACATATGTATGCGCATACCCTCGCTAGCCTCCAGTTCATCTTGAAGCCACATCTGTTGACCCCTCTCCTCATCTAACCCTGAGTTTATAACTGGGCTATTAACCGTGATAAAACGTACATCTTTATGGGTAAAAGCCTGATATGATGGCCCATAACTCATCTTAAAGTACTCTATAAAACCGGGGTTCACCGTATGAGCAGGTACAGAGGGATTCACCTTATCTCCTATGTCATGGTTACCCGGCACATAGATAACAGGGGATTTGATCTCATTCATTATATCACGAGCTACCTGAGAAGCTGAGGCATGTGTCTCCAGATGGGGTACCGGGTGAACAACATCCCCTAGATGAACAACAAAATCAGGTGCCTCCCGGTTAACCATATGGGCTACCCATCGCGCCCTCTCATTCGCCTGCAAGTTTGTCTTCCATGGACTACTGCTTAATCCATTTGGCCTGATATGAGTATCAGATATCAGTGCATACCTGAAACAAGGTTCATCATCCCGGAGCATCATAACTATACCAAAACCACGGGGATTAAATCATTTACCCGAAACTGAAAAAGCCGAATATATGACCCACCCTATGGCCTCTACTTTTTCAAGCGTTACTAAAGAGAATGAACGGTTCACCTATTGACGGGGAGAGTTACTGGATGGCTGATGTACAAGCAGGAAAATTCGGACCAAACCAATCTCTAAGAAAATAGCGTGCACGTGCACTAACTAAATTTCCTCTCCTATTCTTAGACTGTATAACTCGTGAATATTTCCCTCTGGATCAGCAAAAAACGCGGTTGTTCTCCCCCAAGGCATCAATTCAGGTGCTTTTATTGGAGTCGCACCCTTACCGACGATTTCATCATATACCTTTCCCACTTCCTCCGCTGAAGACAATGGGAAGGCCAGCTCGAACCTCTGTCCTTTCGCCCCCTCATTGTAGGACTCATGTTCAGTGCCCTCATACATTACCTCCGAGGTAGTTAAAGCGAACCTAACTCCCTTATTCCTAAACTCTACATAGTTTCCAAGATCCTCAATACATGGAAACCCCATTACATCGGAATAGAAAAGCTTCATCTCAGCGATATCTGTAGTTAGAATAGTAATAAGACCAATTCTACCAGACATAACTAATCTGAGGAATTGGGGGATAAAACATTATGCTGAACGCGCATTATTGATTGAAAACCCCGCGCACACCAACACATTACAACAAAAATAGGTTAACCAGTGGTGTTAAGGAACTCGGATACGTCTACGATTACCCCGTTCTCATCCCGAGTAAACACCAACGGCAATTTACCATCCCACCTAGTCAACCAGAGATAATCCGCATACTCGTCTGTCATCTCACCGGTAATAATCCGTATACTCTGGGAGGTAGCATTCGCAGCGATAACCTGAGCCAAAGCCTCACCCTCAGCCCGCCTGATCGTGGCATTCTTCGCCGCCTCTGCCTGTATAATTTGTTGCTGAGCCTCATACCTTATCCGCACCAACTCATTCTTAGACACCAAAGCCTGCTGCTCAGCCGTAACCTTAGCATCAATAGCCGCCATAAACCCCGGGCTAAACTGAAAATCAGTCAAACTAACAGCAATCAAATCAATATCATAAATACCAAGCCGTTCATTCAAAATCTCATCAAAAGTATCCTTAACCTCAGCACGCCGAGTAACCAACTCCTCAGCCCGGTACAACGCCGTAGTAGCCTTAAGACTCTCCTGAATATTCGGCTTAATAACCCGGCTAATATAATCCTGACGCAGATCCCTGTAAACATCATTAACACCCAGCGAATCCAACCGGAAATTCACAACAATAGTAGTAGAAACCTCCTGCAGATCCTTAGTGGCAGTAGACTCAACAGACTCCGCCTTCTGGATCTGAATATCCATCAAGACCACAGATTGACTGAAAGGCATCTTAAAATTCAAACCCTCATCCAGTACACGGTCCTCAACCTTACCCCACGTCAACAAGACACCCCGGTAACCACTAGGAACCTGAACAACCACCTGACTAACAACCACGACACCCACTATCGCAACCAGTAACAAGACAACCAGGGCACCGGTTACCTTCTTCATATTATCTGGAACATCAACCCGTCTTCCATCAAAATCAAAACCACTCAAAACACTCACAACACATTACACATCACCCCACGTTTAAACCCACCTAAAACCATAAACAACCCACCAAAACCCCCGTTAATGAGAGATATTATGTATCATCACAGTACAATCTGAAAGGATACAGCGTGGACTCCCAAAGCGAACAACCACAGAATATTGAGACACCACTAAACAAGGCAATGGATGCATTAAACATAGGCATCCAGATCATAGACCACGACCTTAGATACCGGTACCTAAACAAAACCGCCGAAACCCATAACCAAAATAAAAAAGAGAACCTAATAAACCAAAAAATAACAGAATGCTACCCAGGAATCAATGAAACAGAGCTATACAATAAAATAACCAAATGCATGGAAACCCAGAAACCCCAGACACTAGAAAACCAGTTCACCTACCCCAACAACCAGAAAAAATGGTTCAAACACGCCATAGAACCAGTCCCAACAGGAGTACTCATACTAAGCATCGACATAGACAAAACAAAGAAAACAATAAACAAAGCAATTGAAGAAGAGAAAAAATATCAAAACCTCATCAACAACATACATGACATCATATGGACACTAGACCTACAACTAAACACCACATACGTCAGCCCCTCCATAGAAAAAGTACTAGGATACACCCCTGAAGAGAGATACAGACAAAAAGTATCCCAACAACTCACACCAGAATCACTTCAAAGAGCACAAAAAGCACTAATAACCCAACTACAAGCCGAAGAACACGAAGACCCTGACAGAAACCCCAAAGTCGAACTCGAATACTACCATAAAGACGGAACCACACGGTGGCTTGAAAACAGCATATCCGGAATAAGAAACGAAAAAGGGGAACTAATAGGCATACAAGGCGTATCAAGAGACATAACAGAACGAAAAAAAGCCATAAAGAGGCTACACCAAGCCGAAAAACTAGAAAAGATGAAAACAAGCTTCATACGAACCGCAACACACGAGATAAGAACACCCTTAACATCAATAAAGGGATACACAGAGCTATCAAGAGACCACATAAACCCACAAGAAAACCCAATACTAGCAAACTACTTTGACACAATCACCTCAAACGTCAAAAGACTCGAAAAACTAACCTCAGACCTACTGGATATGCAGAGAATAGAGTCAAACCAGATGACCCTAGAAAAAACAAGGTTCCCAATCCAGGACCTATTATCACAGACCAAAACAGAGCTAACCCCCATCCTCGACGAGAGAAATCAAACACTACAAATACATGGAGATAATGCATGGGTATACGCTGACCGTATCCGCTTGATGCAAGTAATCATAAACCTAATCACAAACGCCTCAAAATACAGCCCAGAAGAAGCAACAATAATGATACAGGTAGAGACCCATAACAATGAGACCATGGTCAGTGTAATAGATCAAGGCGTAGGCATACGCAAAGAAAACATGGATAGACTCTTCAAACCATTCCCAGGGATAAACGTAGATGGCGTTAAAGACAGCACAGGACTCGGACTAAGCATCAGCCACGGGATAATTGAACGACACGGGGGTAGAATATGGGCCAAGTCAGAAGGACCAAACAAGGGAACAAAATTCACATTCACAATACCAAAATAACCTGACAACCCCAAAAAAAGCGTGATCTTCCCCGAGATCAATATAATAACCTCCAGGATAAACCCGATAAAATATACTCAGCAAGTGAAAACAACCAAACACTCTATACCAGCCTTAATCCTCAGCGCCACGTAAACGTTAAAAACATGGTCTAACGTTTACCAGTAGGTGAAACAACGTGAAGAAAACAATACTAATCCTACTGGCAGCAGTCCTACTCATATCACCAACAGCACTAGCAAAACCTAAGAAAGATATCGGCACAATAACAAAAGGCGATATCGAATACAGCGCGGGTCATTATCTCGCTGGAGATCCCATACCCACTGGCTATGATCCCTATGGCTACAACTACCAGGCACACATATTCAAAGGCAGCTACTTTAACGCCTACGCAGGTGCAGCAGGCTACCCACCATACACTGGCGATGACGAGGCTTACCTAACTGAAACCCAGAAGCCGCAAACCACTGGGCATGGCCCAATAGAGACATAAAACTTGTAATGAAGTGGAATGATATCTGGCTAAGCAACATGGACCGTAACGATGACGGTAAACTAGACAGAGGCCTAGAAGAGCCCTATACTAGTTCGGCCTCACCAGGCGCATGGGTTACCAACCACCAAGTAGGCGGAGAAGGCAAGGATCGCTGGACCTATTTTGTAAAGATCGTCTGCCCAATGGAAGATGCAACACTAATAGACGGTACATGGTATACACCAGACGGAACAGAGATCGGCCCAGTTATCTGGGGAGCCTACGCCATAATACAGCAAGTAGAAAGCGGACAGGGAGCAACCTACGTAAGCCCAGCATCAGCTGGATTTGGCTACTACAAGTAACACCTATCCCATATTTTTTTATTAAAAACAGAGACAGATACATGCATCTATACTTACTGTTGATAATACATCAACCAAAAATATCGACACCATACGTTATTCAGTGTGGGAAAACAAGACCAGTTTAAAGACAATAAAATACGAAGCCCAGGGATTAACCTGACTCCCTTCTCGACCAATATGTGACATAAACTAGGATTGTTTCTCTATTGATAGAAAAATAGTAGCCGTGTCTTCAACCATCTCGGCCTCCAGCTTCCCCCTCCCCGGATCCAGTAACGCTAGAGATCCTTCTTCAAGCTTCTCATCCTCTAATCGCATACAGCCGGATACCACATAGATAAACGGGAACTCATCCACAATCAACTCTTCTTTATACTGTTTACCCTCATCAATACGTATATCCAGCAACCGCATCTTAATCGGGGATACCAACCCCTTGCCCTCACCCATCACGGTCCTAACGCTTATCCCCGGCTCCTCCACCAACCCCATAAACCCCTCCGTAAGATGCTGAACCTGCTGATCATTTACACGGCCTTCAGGCACCCTGAGAGAGCTGCAAACATCCCTGGCCTCCAACTGGTAACCATAATCCCTCGTAGGCAATAACCGTAAAGCATGATTCTCCAGTAACACGAACCTGAGGGTCCTACTTGCTCTCGAAGGTCACCGATCCACTGAGCACATACAATATCACAAGATCCCCCACCACAAACCTATTAGAATAGTTCAGTGGAGGCTGCAGCCGATACGCCTCCAAACCCTTCAAAGGAACCTCAATTCCCCTGAGGTCAACGCGTTCAACCTCTAAACCATTCCTCTCAATCCTCTCGGTCTCAAATATCTCGACTAATGCGCCATCAGTCAACAAACTAAACACTAAATGGAAAAACACCTAACTCAATATAAAGAGAAAACACGCACCAATCTTGGAGACATAAAACCCAAGTAGACTCACCACCCACAGACCCAACCCACGACAAACAACTATCTAATTCATTAGACAGCCAAACATACAATATAACCTGTCAAATAAACGGAGAACTTAGTGTTTACTTGTCTCTATGCCTCTTGAGTTTAACCATTCTATGACCTTTGCCTCAACCTCATCTCTTACCTCTCGGAATTTCTCTAGTTTCTCCTCCTCGCTACCAGTAAACGCAGCAGGATCGGCAAACGGCCAATAAAGCCGTGTACCCAACCCTGGAAAAGTAGGACAAACCTCCTCCGCTTTCTCACATACAGTAATAGTCACACCGAAATGCATCTCACCCAAATACTGATCCAAATGTTTTGAAGAATGACCAGACAAATCAATGCCTCTTTCCTCCATCACCTGTTCCGTCATTGGATGAACCCCCTTCGCGTCAAACCCAGCGCTATAAACATCGAAATAATCAGACGCATAATGCCTTAGAAACGCCTCACCCATCTGACTACGAGCAGAGTTACCAGTACACAGGAAAATTACACGAGTCTTTCTCCGATCCATAAAAAATATCCAATTTAATGACTTAATTACTGTCCCTTTATAGAATACATAGAACTATAGAAGACCCACCCTGTTTCATCAAATCACCTCACCAATATGATGGTTTACTAGAAAAGATCCAGGACATAGAAACATCTTGAAAACTGTTTTACTCGATATCGGGGGCACTTTTTTGAGTCTCTCCTCTAGATAGTTGAGGCAAACTGAAAGACATATCAACACCATGTTTCCCGGCGCTACGTTGTTAATTAAAGGTAGACCCTGTCCTCTATTCTTTCATACAGCAACCACGTTGAGATCCCAAAGTTTTATGATCGATTCAACAACATGACGCATGGTTTCATGTGATTATTTTGATTAGTGATTCTATGTTTTCTCTCGGTTCTTTGGGTTTCGGGTCGTTGCCTTGTCCGATGGGCAGAATCGCCTCCAATCTGAATCCTTCTGGGGGTGGATGAGCTTCTTCCACATACTGGGTATTGCTCGGAGTGTAAGTCACTGTGCTGAGACCCTGTTCCTCCAGCGCCAATAATAGGTAACCTATTGCTAGCCAAACTGACTCAGTGGAGTATGGGGCACTGTTTTGAGAGTATACCATGAGCAAGACGGGTGCCTTTTCCAGGTACGGTTTCGTCCAGTTGATCTTGGACTCGTTGAGCCATTTCTCCCAGTCACCTGTGACTTTGCTGTAGAACTCTTTTTCTCCACGCTCTGAGGCTTTTCTTATCTGTTTCTTAACTTGTTGATTGGTTATTAACGTGTATCTCCAGCCCTGGTAATTGGCTCCAGAGGGTGCTTCTTTAGCTACCTCTACGGCTTGTTTGATGTGTTCTATGTCTATCGCTTCTTCTTTGAATACGCGTGTGGTTTTTCGTCTGCGTGCTAGTTCCAGGGTTTTCATATCTAGGATGGTTATGACTTTTATTATAAACAAAGTGGGTAGGAATAGCTACCCATTCCGTCGTTGATATCAATTTTATTTTAGAGTAACTCTATTTTCTGTAATGTTTCCTGGAACATTTCTGGGAAAGCTTTTTTCATACTAACCCCGGGAACCCCAATCCATTCAGGGTGGATATCTTCGGATTCTAAAAGAGACTCAAGCTCCTCCATATAGACACCTCTACCTTCGATAAATTCAACTGTATCAGGCCACCGTCTATCCTCTGGCTCAGTCCCAGGCTTCCACCGTGCAACATAATCGATACCACATGAGGGACTAGCCTCAGCACCAATCACAGCAACAATCTCTGCACCATTATCTACAAACTCCTTTAACTGCATGACCTCTGCCCTGGCCTGATCTCGATAATTCTCCCTGATATGCGGCTTATCATAACTGTCTTTAGGCATTGGCTGCCTCTCGATCCCATGTAATCTTGTTTCAGGGCATCTCAATTGAACAAATCCAACACCCTGTTCAAGCACTGCTTCTACTATGTCTTCTTCCAGCCCCGGATACTCTGCTAGGCCCTCTTCCAGTGAATGTACGTTAAGCATACAGTGACAGAAAACAACTATCTTATTACTTCTCTTCGTCATTTAACCCCAAGACTAACCCAGCAGATAAAATAATTCTGGACAGATACACCTACCCATACATGCTATCCCTCGGACTTTAGAAAACAAAATCAAACAAATCATAGCCTAGTAACCTGAATACAGGCCCCATAATAGGAACACCTAAACCAGGTAAACATTTGACCGGGATAACCTCACGATCTCTTTTCGGGCATTAATCTACAAATATATGAACTGATTCACTGTTTAACCAAATTAAAAAACTCACCAATATCATGTTATTACCTGGACAAGACACCATAAGAAATCATAAATAAAACAATATAAACACGTACAGAAGAAAGAGGGTATTATGGCTTGCTTCGTGCGCCCTGCCCTGATAAATGCGCCCCAACCATGAGGTCATCGGCTATCTCATAATACTTGCCCATATCCTCATCACCAGACTTTAGCAAACTATACAGCCTCGACAATATCCGGTGATTCCGTTGCTCCGCGTCTAACATATAATCCACCAGCGCCCGGTACCTGGAATCCTCGATGTTTAACCCCTCAAGCTTCTCAATCACACTAGAACCTAGGTCAATATGCTCCCGGAAAGCATCCACCGCATCAGACTCCAGCAAAGCATCAGGCACCCGTTCCTCTTCGCCAATCTTCATCATCTCAAGAATAGAGTCACATACCACAATATTCTTCCTACTATCCAGCACAACCAAGTCTAACAAGGTTCGGAGATAGACGCTCTCAGTCTTCTCCTTTATAGGCTTTAAACCAGCCACAATACCCATATCGACTTTCCTCTGCTCCCTAATACTCTTAATAAGAGACATATACAAAACATACACACCGTCAGTTAAAAACCGAAGAAACCCTCCAGACAATCCCCAAAATTCACCCCGGTTTTTCCCACACATCCTAGCGTAAACCAATCCATTACCCCGAACCCAGTGAGACCCATCGCCCTCACATCCAAAAGCACCAGATCAACTTGAACCCACTTAATTACCGCCCTCTAGATAGACAAAACGTGCATCCAATAAATCAACTAGCTCACGCCGCCTCAGTTCCTCAGGTTGCAATGGTTAAAAAGAGACGAATGCATACCATCGAAGTGATTGGAATGGTCTTAGAGAAGGAGTTCATAGTCAGCCAAGTCCGTGCCTCACAGGATGTCTCCCCATACGTATATCTATCTCTAAAAGATCCTGACGCCCCCGATCGGGGTCAAGGAGATATGAATTTTAAGGCTTTCAGCCTAGGAGACATGAACGAGATGATGGAAAACCTCAACCGAGTACTAACACAGCAAACACAAGGAGGATTCACAACAATCCTAAAGTTAACTGAGGACGAGTACAGGGAGATGGACATCAAAGTGGGAGACCGCGTCACCTTGAATATTCAAAAAACACAGATAGGAGTCAAATAAAGGTCAGCCTCCGGCTTCCTAGGTCTTTACCGCATAAGCGGATTAAATATTTCAGGGTGTTTTATTTTACAGAATTTTTCCCTCATTTTTTTAAGTTAATCCATGTACCAGTAAATCAGTAAAATCAAGAGTAAGCAGTCTTAAAAAACTATTATTCACTTAGCGGGGAGTGTGCCTGGATTATAGAATACACCCGGACTTTATTTCCCTGACTTTATCCCTTACACTGGCTATACTATCCGATGGATCACTATAGTTTTGATAAACATTAGCATACACGCTACCAGCTATCACCCCGTTGGCTCCAGCCTCCAAGAGAACCCGGGCATGCCTAGCCGTAGAGACACCAAAACCAGCGAGCACAGGCAAATCAATGTGCTCTTTAACCCTCTTGATAAGATTAACAGTACCCTGTTGAATCGTATCCCTCTCACCAGTCACACCCTGAACATTAATAACATACAAGAACCCCGCGGCAACATCCGCCACCTTTTTGAGTCTCTCCTCTGTCGTAGTCGGGGCTACCTGAAAAATCACGTCAACACCATATTCTCTAGCTGATTCTATGAAGGACCCGGCTTCTTCAACCGGCATATTAGGTATTATAACACCTTGAACACCAGCATCACTGGCTCTCCTAGAGAATTCCCGTAAACCCATACTATAGGGAATATTATAATACGTGGTTAAGATTACAGGGTTATCATACCCCTTTTCCCTAAACTTCTTAACAACATCCAAACAATCTGAAGGAGTAATACCATTATCTAATGCACGTTGACATACACTCTGAAAGGTAGGACCATCGGCAACCGGGTCGCTGAAGGGTATACCCACTTCAATGATATCCCCACCGTTCTCAGCCAAGACCTCAAGCATTTTTCCAGTGAAGCCTATACATGGATCACCAACATATACATGGGGCATATGCACCCCAAGGCCATCCCTATTGACTCGCCGTATATTCTCAGCTAGCATCATTCAACACCCTCAAAATAGTATCTATGTCCTTATCCCCTCTACCAGAATAATTGAGTACAATAAATTCATCATCCCTAAACTCATCCACATTAGCCAGAAGATAAGCTACCGCGTGAGCCGTCTCAAGAGCAGGAATCAACCCTTCCGCCTCCGCCATCACTTTTACCGCCTGGAAAACTTGCTCATCAAAGGCATAACATGGTTTAACCCTACCACATGCACAGAGATATGATAATTCAGGGCCCCGACCAGGATAATTTAAGCCAGCGGATCGGGTCTTAGATGGCTGAACCTGCCCATGCTCAGTCTGAAGCAACTGCATCACAGCACCATGAAGCACACCAGGGCGACCTAACTGGAAAGCAGCGGCGCTATTCTCAGCGTCAAGACTTTCTCCTCCTCCCTCAACAAAGTAAAGCCGAGTATCACTATCCACAAAAGGTTTGAATGCCCCAAGGGCATTACTCCCTCCACTGCCACACGCTATTACTGCATCCGGGAATCTACCCTCTTTCTCCATTGACTGCGCCCGAATCTCTTCCCCGATAACACTCTGGAACCTGGATACAATCATCGGGAAAGGATGTGGCCCAACAGTTGACCCCATTAAGTAAAGAGTGTCCTCACTGCATTTCATCCACTCACGTAAAGTGTCGCTCACCGCGTCTTTTAGAATCCCTTTACCAATGTCTACTTGAACAATGTTACCCCCTAATAGTCTCATCCTCTGGACGTTACCTGCTTGTCTAACCATGTCCTTGTGCCCGATGAAGATATGTGGCTCTAATCCTACAACGTGACACGCCATTATTGTAGCTATACCATGCTGCCCCGCAGCCGTCTCAGTTATTACTCTTTTCTTACCCATCTTTTTAGCTAAAAGCGCTTGACCCAGGGTGTTATTGAGTTTATGACTCCCACCATGAACAAGGTCCTCGCGTTTAAGGTATACTTTTGTGCCAATGATCTCGCTGAAATTTTTTGCGTGATACAAGGATGTGGGTCTCCCCGCATAGTCTTTTAGAAGAGCCTTGTATTCTTCCTGGAACTCTTCGCTGTAATAATGCTTCTCGAAAGCCTCCTCTAGCTCAATCAAG
The DNA here is from genome assembly GCA_964487465.1 of uncultured Candidatus Bathyarchaeia archaeon. Lineage (GTDB taxonomy): Archaea > Thermoproteota > Bathyarchaeia > TCS64 > TCS64 > RBG-16-57-9. Next base: position 10,709 of record CAZAQI010000014.1, on the reverse strand, counting down.
GCGGGCATCAGTAACTCACTCACGTATTGCCCTCCGAATTCTCCGTATCTTCCTTTTTTCAATTACCATATTCTCCTATGTTTCTTGCTGATTCTACAAATGCTCTGATCTTTTCCGTGTCTTTTACCCCCGGGCTTTTTTCCACGCCGCTTGAAACGTCAACACCGTAAGCCCTGGTACGCCTGATTGCTTCTGATACATTACCTGGGTTCAACCCGCCCGCCAAGATAACTGGGTGGGGCGCTAACTGTTTAATAACTCTCTCCGCATAGTCAAGGTCCTGACTTTTCCCTGTTCCACCATGCATATCTTCATGGTAAGAGTCGAGAAGTAAGAGATCACATTCAGATGCAATACGTTGTGATTTTTCTAATCCGGTTCTATTGTTTATGGCTCTAATAACAGGTACGTCTAGGTTTGATGTATTAAAGTCAATGTTATGAAGCTGAACAATGTCAGGTTTAACATATTTTATTGCATGAATTACGGTATCTAGGTCTCTTGGAACCATAACTAGTACGGATTTAATGCTTGATGGAACCCTTCGTCTCAGTTCTTTTGCTTGTAAGAGGCTTATATTCCTCGGTGACCGGGGTACCCCTATGACCAACCCGACGGCGTCTGCTCCTGCTGAGACCACTGCCTCCAGAGATTTATTTGAATTAATCCCGCAAATCTTTACAAAGCCCGTCATGCTCGAATTAGCTCCCTCAGTGTTTTTCCAAGGTTACTTGATTTCATCAACATGGTTCCCACCAAGAAACCGTTAACCTGGCACGATTTCAGATATCTTATATCATGGATTCCTTTGATTCCACTCTCAGATATAACAGGTTTTGATTGTTTTTCCACTGTTTCCATGATATTTTTTGTTGTCTCTAGGTCAATATTAAGAGTCCTTAAATCTCTGTTATTGATTCCAATCAAGTCTGCCTCCGTATCCATTGACTCATTGAACTCGTTGAGATTATGGGTTTCCAGTAGAACCTCTAAGCCTTTTTTATGGACCTGATTGATCATCTCATCTAAGCTGATTTCACTATATTCTCTATCAAATAGGGTTTTAATTAGTAATACTATGTCTGCTCCTTTTTTCTCTGCGGCTGAAAGCTGTACTGGGTTTATGACAAAGTCCTTCATCAGTAGGGGGATATTTACGGCTTCACTGACCCTTTGAAGATTGTCTAATTCACCGTTAAAGTACTTTGGCTCAGTTAGTATCGAGATGCCGACTGATCCAATGTGCATCATTTCTCTCGCCACGTTTACTATGTTTATGTTATCAACGAGTTCTCCGCCGCTGGGTGATCTGGTTTTTATTTCTGCGATCACCGGGTTTCCATTGCAGCATTCTAGGGATCTTACTAGGCTGAGGGTTTCTTTTCCTCGTCTGGTTTGGGTCTCATAGTATCCGGTAGCTACTGTTTTCTGGGTTTGTTCAGCTAATTTATCCAAGATATCACTCATTTTCCAAGTTCTCCAATGTGGATAGGTCTCCTCCAGAAAGCTTCACGAGTTTTTTCAGTTTATTGTAAGCTTTCCCGCTCTCTATGGATTCTCTAGCCAGATCCATAGCGTAGCTGAAATTATCTGATAAGCCAGCTATCACAATACCGGCAGCACTGTTAACTAGCACTATATCAGTCTGAGGGCTATCAGCTTCACCAACCAGAATCTTGTAGGTTATTTTTGCTCCTTGCATGGTTCCTTCGCATCTTAACTTATTGAGTGGTGTTCTCTGTACTCCGAAATCATTTGGGTTGATACTATAGGATTTAACTTCACCCCTTTTTAGCCAAGAGACCCGTGTGGGGCCGGTGGTTGATATCTCATCCATACCATCCTCGCCGTGAACAACCATGGCTTCTTCTACACCAAGCTTACTAAGTGAATTTGCCATGGGCTCTGTTAGTTTATCGGAGTAAACGCCTAGTAGCTGTACGTCCGCGTTAGCTGGGTTGGTTAATGGACCTAGTATGTTGAAGACTGTTCTGATGCCTATTTCTTTTCTTGGACTGACCGCGTGTTTCATCGCCGGGTGAAAGACGGGTGCAAACATGAAGCCTACTCCAACTCGTTCGATTAGCCTCTCCACTTCTTCGGGTGTTTGGTTGAGTTTTAAGCCCAAGTGTTCTAGTAGATCTGCGCTGCCTGTCTTTCCGGATGCTGACCGGTTTCCATGTTTTGCTATGGGTACTCCTGCCCCAGCTGCTACAAACATGGATATGGTACTGATGTTGAAGGTCCCTAGTTTGTCACCGCCTGTTCCGCATGTGTCTAAGAGTTTTCCGTTTACCTTTGGCTGGATAGTTTTACAGTATTCTCTCATTGCAGATGCGAACCCTGATACTTCCTCCACGGTCTCTTTCTTCATTCTCATCGCTGCCAGGAAACAGCCTATTTGTGAATTTGTCGCATTACCTGACATGATTAATCCAAGGGATTCTTGTGCTTCTCTGAAACCCAAGTCTTCTCCGTCGATTACCTTGTTTATCAATGGTTTCAGAGACACGGACACCCCTCCAAAAAATATCTTAACCCTAGATGACTGTTCGTGCCGTATGGGTTAACAGCATCTAGGATGATACCGGGGTCCAGGTCCTGTTCATTTTTCAAGGAATTTACCTGAAGTGGTTCATAACCCATTTTTGGGTCTCCCCTTTTTCATTGTGCCATGGCTGACGCTGGTATGAATGTTTGCAATTCTCGCCAGGCAGGTTTTATAAAATATTTCCTCTTTTACGAGGAGTAATTCCAGTTTAAGTGATACACGCTCATTGCCTCCTACGAGTGACCAACGAACGTCTCGATGAATATAAAAATATTTTGTATCCTCAAAGACATAACGATTGATTCGGCTCCTAGTCATGACTTCCTCATCAGGAGCGTTGTTTGACTGCCCCCCAAACTCAACAGCAGTTAAGTCTTTTGAGTAACCCAAAATCAGCCATGGAACCCAATATATCTACTATCTCATCCAGCGAGACCCAATCAACTTTCTTGATCACCAGCAACTCATTTGCACGAGTGATATAGAGACAGCTATCCTTACCCCGGGACAGATCCTTCCTAAATCAAGCTAGTATCGTAATCTTGCACTCACCTTCCTCAACAATCTCAGACACAGATAAGAACTCCTCCACATGAAGGTCTAACAAGCCTTTACTACATTCAACCAAAACTGACACCAGCACCCACAAAACACCACTCACTTACCTGAATCAACCAGAAACGTTAATCAACAAAATGATGAGCAGAACCGTATGCGAATAAAAAATCAATCACCCTCATCAAATATGTGCTCAGAGATATCGTCACCTCTACGATTTACCTCTATAGGATCCAAGTTAGATGAGTCATCATAATTCACGCATACTAACTTTATTAAAAAACGCCATTCATCCCCATAATCGTAAAGATAGCACATCCTATCTCCTACAATAAGGTTGAGTTCACCTAGAGTAACCATGGCCGCGTTGTACTCCTCCGCCCTCCCATGGAAAAAATTTAACGCAAAGCCCCTAGTGTCTTGAGTCTCTAACTCAAGGGGCGACAAGTACTTTACGGGGCTGTCCCAGTATTTCACCCCCTTAGCCATGAACCACAGGTGATCAAACTCTAAACCGAAAGATCTGTTTACTGCTTTTTGGAAGGCCTCAAGAGACCTATTAGCACCTATTACTATCTCACGCCACAATCTACTAGGAGTCCATGATGCTTTTACCTTAAAAAGTAAAGAAGTCATCTCTAATCAACTCATAGTTAGATTATGAGAGAGAAAAAGATAATGCTCAAATAGTAACAGAATTAATAAATGATTTCGAATTAATTCTACCACAAATCATCAATAAATTTCCCATATAGATGACTCCCGTTATCAATACCAAACACCGGTCCTGCATCATCACTGCTTACGCAAAGCCCTAAGAGAACAATGAGACCCCTAGATGTCTCCAAATTCCTATACGCTGACATTTATTTACAGGACGTGAAGCCACCCATAGCGAGATAATTTGAAACCGGTTTAAGAAATACAAGTATCTCACCGATATGATGGTTTATATGAAAAGATCCAGGACAAGGATATGAAATGAAAGCTGCTTTACTCGATATCGGTGCCGGCACCCTTGACTTCCTCCTATATGAATCCGGTAAACCGGTTGAGAACTGTGTAAAAATGGTGCTACCATCACCCCAAGGCATCCACACCAATAAAATATCAGAGATAACCAGCGAAAACCGGGACCTCTACATAAACGGATACACCGTCGGAGGCGGCGGTATAGGCAACGCAGTCAAACAACACATAAGCAAAGACCTAAAAGTCAACATGACCCCATCGGCAGCCTACAGCATAAGAAACAACCTAGACGAGGTAAAGATGCTGGGAGTAAACATAACCGACAAGAAACCAGCAAACTGTATACAGATCCACCTAGATGAACTACGGCTCCAATATATTGAACACCTATTAAACGGCTTCAACGAATCATTAACCGATATAGACCTATGCGGAGTATCAGTAAAAGACCACGGCGCCCCACCCACCGGCCAAAGCAACAGAGCCTATAGAATGCAAAACTACTCTAAAACCCTGGAAAAAGATAACCGGCTATCAAGCTTCCTCTACAAGGCCCCAAAAATACCGATACACTATCTACGCATGAACTCAATAGTTGACGCAGCCCGGGACACACTGGGACCCGTACCCGTCTACCTACTGGATACAAGCATCAGCGCACTAGCAGGCTGCCAAATGGACACCAGAATAAGTAACATGGACCCTGTGCTCCTAGTTAACATCGGGAACGGACACACAGTCGCCGCCGTAATCTCCCAGGACAGGATCCAAGAATTCTTCGAACACCATACAAGCATGCTAACCCAAGAAAAACTAGAATACTACCTGAAGAAACTAAGTGAAGGCAACCTAACAAACCAAGAAGTCTATAAAGATGGAGGCCACGGCGCAGTAACCATCAATGACCCACCTGGATTCACCGGTATAGAAAAAATAGCCGTAACAGGACCCAAACGAAAACTACTAGAAAACTCAGACCTGGACATCATCGAGGCCTCCCCCGGCGGAGACGTGATGATGACGGGCCCCCATGGACTACTTAAAACCATACAAATGAAAAAACAAGCTAAGCGACCAGAAACATTTCCCTAAGACACACCGATCTATCAATAAGCTTGTTACATGAAACGGTGCGTTTGAATTTCTCGTACTATAACGTATTGGATGTATGAGAATTGTCTATTATTGGAGAATCGCAGAAGAATAAGCAAGGTTTAAGGAATAATGTTAACGCGTGGAAAAAGGAGAACCCAGATTGGTGAACTGGGGAAGCAATGATTGCCGCTAAGTCAAAGCTGACACAAAGAACATGGCAAGGCTACACATCAGTAATTATCTTAGTTTACCCTTATCGGTGTCTATTCCATTCAATTTTTTAAAACAAACACCTTAAATTTAGGCTACCCTAAAAATGTGTTAAGATGGTGTCTTTAACCGACCGAGAAGAAGACTACCTCAGAACCCTGTACGAGGTAGAAAAAGCTAAAGGATACTCCAAGGTAAAAGATGTAGCCAACTTACTAGAAATAACCCCTGCATCAGTAGTGGGGATGATGAAGAACCTCTCCAAAAAAGGATTAATTGACTACAGAAAATACGATGGCATAACCTTAACCATAGAAGGAAAAACCTACGCAAAAGCAGTGTCAAGACGCCATAAAACATTCCAAGAGCTTCTGAAAATTATCGGGGTACCAAACTATATTGCAGATGAAGACGCTCATATCCTAGAACATAATCTACATGTCAAGACTATTAATCAGTTCAGTAAACTAGTGGATATAATGAAACATCCTGAAAAATACTCAAAACTATCAGGCCATTACACCGAGCTAATTGAGGAAATAATTAATAAAAAAACAAAAGAGGGAAAAGGGAACAGCGCTACCGGTTGATGCCAATCCAACGAGGTTTACTAGCTACTGATCCCTGTTAATAACATCAATTAGATGAAAAATAAAGTCTAGTCTATAATAATTAGTATATGCCTTAGATATCTAATCTTTTTAATAAACAAATAAACTTAACTCAAGAAACGAATAGCTGTTTTAATTTAATTATAACTTGTTCCATCTAAAATATTTAGGAAAATGTTGTTTTACCTAATTATTTGAGGCAATGGTATATGTAAAACTAAGCAACTATTTAGGTTAACCTAAAAAATAGAGGAGATACTGTGAGAAAACTAAGCGAGTTAGAGCCAGGACAAGAAGCCTTGGTAAATAAGATAGAAGGTAACTCATCCACAAGACGCAGAATCATGGATATGGGTATAGTAAGAAAAGCATCAATCAAAGTAATCAGAAAAGCCCCATTAGGTGACCCTGTAGAGTTTGAGATTAAAGACTACAAACTCACCCTGCGTAAAAGAGACGCTGAAAACATAATGGTAGATCTAATATGATCATAGAAAAAACAATAGACGCCTCAAAAAATCCTAGACTCCCAGCAAAAACTCTTGATCTATACCATGAAGGCGACACAGTAATAATCACCGACATACACGGAGGACGGGGGATAACTAAAAGATTAAAAGAGATGGGTCTTGGAATCGGAGAAATTGTTACTATCCTTAAGAACCATAGACCGGGTGGTCTCGTACTCGAAGTAATGGATAGCAAGCTATGCATTGGACACGGTATCGCAAACAAGATACGGGCAGAAGAAAAAATATGGTAACAGTAGCACTGATTGGAAACCCAAACGTGGGAAAAAGCGTTGTATTCAATAGTCTTGTCCCGGGAGCCAGACAACATACAGGAAACTGGCCGGGAAAGACAGTTGAGAAAAAAGAAGGAAAATTCACTCACAAAGGAAAGGAAGTAACGCTTGTCGATCTTCCTGGAACCTACAGTCTAACAGCTAGAGCAGAGGATGAACTCATAGCACGTAACTACATTATTGAGGAAGCACCAGATGTTGTAGTGGATATTATTGACGCTAGTAATCTTGAGAGAAACCTATACCTAACTATGCTATTGAAGGAATTAGAGGCGAACATAGTTATCGCCTTGAATATGATGGATGTTGCTGATGAGAAAGGATACAAGATAAACTCAGAACAACTAAGTAAACAACTCGGCGTGCCTGTGGTAAAGACGATTGCTACCAAGGGGGAAGGGATTGAGACGCTAAAAGACGTGATACTGGATGCTGCTGAGAGTAAGAGCAGTGAGTCAATGTCATATGGCAAGGAAATAGAATCTGTGATTGAAGAAATGAAGCAGATCATTGATGAGGAAAAAGTTTTAGAGAAATATCCTCGGAGATGGTCCGCCATCAAGATTCTGGAAAACGATGATGTGATTATGAAAAAGATCAAAGACACAGAACTTGAAAAACAACTACAGGAGATACTAAAATGAGTATAAAAGAAAAACTTGGAGACGACCCCGAGATCCTATTAGCGGACGAAAGATATACACTCATAGGAGAGATTGTACAGAGAAGCCTAAAAAAAGGAAAACGTAGATGGACCATCAGTGATATGCTGGATAAGGTCTTCTTAGACAAGTTGCTCGGAATACCCATATTCCTGAGCTTTATGTGGATACTATTCGCATTATCCGCGGAAACCTCTGCAGTATATATGACAATAGTTGAAGAATTCTTCGGCTGGCTCGGAGGCTTATTAACGAGAGTAGGTAACGAGTTAGTGTCAAGTCTAATAGTGGATGGAATAATCGGGGGGTTGGGTGGAGTCTTAGTGTTTGTACCCCCCATATTTACCACCTTTCTAGGTATCAGTATACTTGAAGACAGCGGGTATCTAGCACGAGCCGCATTCGTGATGGACAGGTTAATGGTTAACCTGGGGCTTCACGGCCGTAGCTTTATACCCATGTTGCTGGGATTCGGTTGTACTGTACCCGCTGTAATGGCTTGTAGAAGTATAGAAGGCAAGAAAGACCGCATGATCACGATGCTAGTGTCACCTTTCATGAGTTGCGGTGCGCGTCTTCCAGTCTACGTACTGATCGCGGGAGCCTTCTGGAGTGGAGCCCAGACAGGTAACATAATCTGGAGCATCTATCTGATCGGTATGGTGTTAGCCATATTAGCCGCGTACCTGTTACGGCAGACATTATTCAAAGGCGAGCCAGCGCCGTTCATAATGGAGCTTCCCAGCTATAAGATACCCACAGTAAAACAATCAATACTGCATATGTGGGAGAGAGGTAGAGGGTTCCTAGTTAAAGCAGGGACGTTACTATTCGTTGCTGCAGTAGGTATCTGGGTTCTTGTAACGTTTCCATATGGATCTAGGATAGAGAATAGTTTCGCGGGTATTATTGGACATACGGTGGAGCCTTTGCTCAGACCATTAGGGTTTGATTGGAGAATTGGTGTTAGCTTGATATTTGGTTTGCTGGCTAAAGAGGTGCTCGTAGAAGCAATGGGTATAATATATGCTGTAGGGAGTGAGGAAGCAATAGCAGCTTCATTTGCTGGGAGCTTCACAGCCGTACAAGGATACGCGTTAATGTTATTCACCCTAATCTACACTCCATGTGTCGCGGTGTTAGCTGCGATAAAAGCTGAAACAGGGGAATGGAAATGGGTGATATTCAGCGCAGTATACCAGATAGCTTTAGCCTACTTGATATCTTGGCTCGCCGTGCTTATCGGAGGAATAATCTACTAAGGAGGATAAAATAAATGACTAAAAACAATGGAAATAGTTTAGCGGGAATAAGTATAGGCCTAGCGGGTCTACTATACACAATAGTGGGGATCCTAGAGATCTTAACAGGCTTTGGGGTTGCAGGAGCCATGCAATCCTTTGCGGATGTGTTCAGAGTAGTAGGAGATCCGTTCAATGGCTTTGTTCTACTGGTAATTGGCTTTGTTTTCCTTAAAGGAGTAAGGCCAGCCATTAGTGGTGATAGAGAAGGGATCAGCTATGTTGCTGGGGGTGCAGTGCTTGCTTCAACTCTATTGGGGTTTTATGTTTTGAACGCCTTCAGCAATGGTCTCGGATTCTTTTTAGGATTCGAGGACTGGCTTGCTTGGACTATAATGGATGATGTGAAACCGGGGGTAATTCTCTGGTTATTCACGGTTCCCTCTATAATGATGGTGAGAAAATCTGAGTGGAGAGAATAATTTCTTTTGGTGATTAGGATGCTTATGAATGTTTTAAGGGAATTGGATAAACCGGGTATAATGTCGATGAAAAATATCGGGGATAAGGTTGGTTTAGATGATGATATGCTTGAGCATATTCTGGGTGACTTGGAGCAGAGAGGGTATGTTAAGAAGGTGAATGTAACTGGAAGTGGGTGTGTTAACTGTGCTAGATCATGTCCTTTTGCCGGTAAAACTCAGGTTTCGTTCTCAACATGGGAGACGACTGATAAAGGTAAAACCTTGTTAGAAAATAGTAGATGATTATTATTATCCAAAGATATGTGTTAGATGATGTATAGCTATATTTGGTATTATATGTAATATGTACGTGTCTGCGTGTATATGATCAAAAAAGGACCCATTACTAAATATGAACTGATCCTCGGTGATAGGTCTACACGTATTTAGGTCTATACCAATTACATTCTCTCCAGGGGTCCGTTGGCAAGAGCTTTGGCTCAGGCTTCACGCATGTTTCACCGTTCACATTAGGATTGGGACTAGGTTTGGTGAAGTCAAGCTTAACCTTTGGTGATACGGACGTACAATAATATTCTCCGTCCTCGTCTTCTTCTAACCATGGGCAAACCATTGTATTCTTTTGGAGGTCCCGCCTCACTGTTTATATACCTTATTAGTTAACAGCCCATGCCTAGTAGAAGAACTAAACCCTTTAAGAAATTAAATAAATGAAAACATGCACTACTCAATAGGTATATTAAACATCATCTACTAACTCAAAGGATAGTTATGGTGTGTCCATGGCTTGAGGAAACAGAGGAAGGCGCCTACTGTACCGCAGTCTCCCCCAAGGTAAAACTTGATTTTAGTCAACCAAGTGAACCAGGTGTCAACGGTGAGATATGTATGATGCCCGCTCCGGGGCTATCACCAAATGTCCCGTGGGAAAAATGTAAGAGGTATAGACCCAAGTAAGATGATTAAAAACAGGCTCTCCCTTATCCCATTTTTTTCTATATAGTTTATCTCTGCTTCAGGCAGGGTCTTTGAATATGGTCGTATTACTCAACGGTTTAAATACCGTTAAACGTGACATAGAACTGGGTGATAGAAGTAAACCTGTATCCTAGACGTTGGATCCAGTTGCTTCTAGCTGTCGGAGTGCTTCTTTGGGTATCTGGTCAACATTATAAAAACCCATACACTTTAACAGGTGGGTTTGTATTGATCAGTGTTAGTTTTATTTGCTGGGTAATTACAACGAGTACAAAATACATTAATAATAGAAGAAAAAACAAAAACCGCGAGAATAACTGATCCACCGACTAAATTGTATTCAACGAAACCTTAGATGTAACGTGAACAAATTCCTTGTAAAATTAGATATTTGTTATCGAATAGACTTTTTCTCTAATATAGGGATCATGGTACATACGGATAACAATGTGGAGCGGATTAAAACGGGAGAGATTTGATGTTTTAGGTTGCTGTAAAACGTAAAGTGCCCAAGTGTTCTCACTTTGAAGATGACGTTTTC
>CAZAQI010000013.1:13769-29952 GCA_964487465.1 uncultured Candidatus Bathyarchaeia archaeon | reverse complement strand
GACCGCCGAGGAGTTACAGGAATAGAGACAGCGATAATTCTTGTATCCTTCGTCATTACAGCAGCAGCATTCGCGTTTGTAATCCTCAATATGGGATTCATAACATCAGAAAAAGCACAATCAGTTATCGCGTCAGGGATGAATGAGGCAACTTCTGCCCTCATGGTAGATAATGGGGTTGTAGCATCATTTGCTAATGTTACCAGTGGTGAACAGAATGATATCTGTTTAACCAAGCTAACATTTTACGTAAAACTAAGTCAAGGCCACAGCCCCATTGATATCGATGACAGTAGACTTGTAGCAACTTTTACCAATGAGAGGCATCACGGAGAACTCTATGACGTTAACGGCACTATCATGACCATGACTTGTGTCAACGGGGATGGTGATACATTGCTGGAAGTTGGAGAAAAATACAGGGTGGATATTGATTTCACTGAAATACCGGACAATGGAGTAGATCCAGTGGTTAGCGATAGGAACGATCTATACAGTCACCCCTATGAGACCTTCAGGGTAGAGTTACGGCCTAGTGAGGGCGCTGTGCTGACCATTAACAGGGAAATCCCAGCGGTATATGTTGCAGTGATGACACTAGACTAGTCCCTTTTTCTAGCAGGTCTTTTATTTCTACACATCGAAAATGAGTGCATGTTTGAGGATAATGCTCTTCTAGGTATACGGGTGTTGGATATGAGCCGGGTTCTCGCCGGTCCTTTTACCAGTATGATCTTGGCGGATATGGGTGCAGATGTAATTAAACTAGAGATTCCAGGTAGAGGAGATGACAGCCGAGAGTTCCCTCCATTCAAGGAAGAGGAATCAATGTATTATGTGAATCTCAACAGGGGAAAGAAGAGCATCACACTAAACCTCAAGATTGAGGAAGGGAAAGAAATCTTCCGTGAACTGGTGAAAAAAAGCGATGTTTTACTGGAAAATTTTAGACCGGGAACCATGAAAAGACTCGGGTTAGGATATGAGAGTTTGAAGGAAATTAACCCAAGGCTGGTCTATGCTGCCATATCGGGGTTCGGACAGACAGGTCCATACAGGTATAGACCAGGATATGATATCATTGGACAGGCCATGGGCGGATTACTGAGTATTACAGGTTGGCCTGATGGTCCACCCACAAGATCGGGTACTGCGATAGGGGATATACTGAGCAGCCTGTTTTGTACCATAGGAATCTTGGCTGCATTAAACATAAGGGAACGAACAGGATATGGGCAGCTGGTTGATGTTTCATTAGTAGATAGTGTTTTCGCGGCACTGGAGAATATTCCTCAAACGTATTACGTTGATGGGCATATTCCGGAGCGTATCGGTAACCGCTATGAGTTCGTGTATCCTTACGGTACTTTTAAGACCCGGGATGGCTGGGTAGTAATAGGCATAGCCAATGACTCTATCTGGGAACGGTTTCTTGAGGTTACTGGCTTAGAATTGAGAGATGATCTACGATATGTTTCTAACCCTCTTCGGGTGAGGAATCATGAGTCTTTAAAGGAGAAAATAGAGGAATGGAGCAGAAGACACCATACGGAGGAGATCGTTGAATTATTAACCAATGCGGGTGTACCAGGTTGCCATATATATAACATCAAGGAAGCCTCAGAGGATCCTCATATCAGTGGGGCGCGTAAAATGGTACTAGACATGATACAACCGGGTATAGGTCCCGTTAAGGTTCAAGGAAACCCTATCAAGATGTCCATTACAGACCCCAAACCAAGAGGCCCAGCACCCAGTCTAGGAGGAGACAACTTCATGATACTGAACAAGTTACTGGGCTTATCAGAAAAACGGTTTAAGGAACTCAACAAGAAGGGTGTTTTCTAATGTACAAATCGGGTAGTGTGAAAAAAAAGAAGAAAATGGATGAGATAAAGAGAGAGGCGCAGACTTGTCGTGAATGTACCCTAGGTGGAACAAGGAAAAACATAGTAGTGGGCTCAGGTAACCTGGATGCAAGGATTGTACTCATTGGTGAGGCGCCTGGAAGAAAAGAAGACACGACAGGCCTTCCATTTGTGGGTCAAGCTGGAAAACTATTAGACGAAATACTAGAAAACGCTGGGCTAAATAGAGAGGATATCTTTATCGGAAATATCTTAAAATGTAGACCACCGGGTAACAGGAGCCCTAGGAAGGCAGAGATCGAGTCTTGTGAGGGTTATTTGATGCACCAACTTGAGATTATAGAGCCCAGTGTCATAGCACCTATGGGAAATAGCTCAGTCACTTACTTCCAGAAAAGATATGGATTAAAGAATCAGTCTATAGGAGAGGTTCATGGAGAGGTTTATTTAATTAAAACATCTTGGGGAAATGTAAAACTAATCCCATTGTATCATCCTGCTGCCGCTATCTACCGTAGAAATCTACTTGATACACTAGAAGTGGATATGAAAAAAGTAGCTGAATTATAGCTACATGGTCTCCGGGGCGTCGATACCTAGGATAATTAAAGCGTTTCTTAAAGTGATCCGTGTAGCATCCACCGCTCCAAGTCGTGCACCCATCAATCCACTTGTCTCAGCTTTGAGAACATTCTGAGTAGCGTAGAAGCTGTTGAATTTATCCGCCAAGTTATTGGCGTAAGCTGTTATATTAGCTGGCTGGAGCTCATTTGCTGCTCGTTCATAGCTCTCAGGGAACTGGGCTAGTAGATTTATGAGCTCTCGTTCCTTGATGTCAGTAAGTGCGCCATATTCTGGTTCTGGGTTCTCAGTTGCTCGTTTTAGTATGTTACAAGTTCTTGCGTGGCTGTACTGGATGAATGGTGCGCTATTAGTCTCAAAGTTGAGGGCTTTTTCCCAATCAAAGACAACCTGTTTCATGGGGTCCACACTGAGAAGAGTATACTTGACTGCGCCATAACCCACCATCTTTGCTATCTCGTTTTTCCTCTTCATAGATAACTCTGGGTTACGTAGATCCACTTCTTTAAAGGCAAGAGTAACGGCTTTTTCCAACACCTCATTAAGCGTAACGTATCTACCAAGCCTACCACTCATCTTTACGCCTGGCAGTTTAACGAATTCGTATGCATAGTGTAGTTGGTTGTCACCCATCTCTTGTTCGCCTATGGCGGCTAAGGCTATACGTAACTGTAGCTGGGCGAGTTTTTGCTCCATTCCGATAACGTTTATCACCCGGTCAGCTATATCGAATTTGTAGATGCTGTACGCCATATCTCTCAAAGTGTACAGAGTAGTGCCATCGCTTCGTACTAAAACTAGTCGTGGTATCTCGTGATCAGGATGTAAATTCCATCGTTCTTTTAGATCTAAGTTTTCAGCGATCCTGTCACAGTCCAGTACCTGGGCGCCATCATCCTCGATAACATAGCCTGTTTCCTTAAGTCGTTCCAATACTTTTTCCGCTGCTTGAGTCCAGACGAGATCAGACTCATAGTCAAAGCTGTCGAAGTAAATTCCCAGTGTTCCCAAACTTTCCTGGAACCCATTAAGACAATATTTGATAACAGTTCTTACTTCTTCCACGGTATCTGGGTCATTATTCTCGTATCTCGTGTTTAACGATACTATATCAGCCATAGGATCTTTTATCTTGGGTAGTTTCTCAGAGAGGTTTTCATATATATTGGGATATCTCTCCTTTAGCATCTTGGCGGCTATCTCGTATTCCTCTATCTGTTCACTGGTTGTTGATGCCTCGTATACTCGACCTTTTTCCTCGGCTTCTCTTAGTTCATCTCTTAGTCTGATTAGCTCCAATATGACATTGACTGAGGCATAAATGGTACCTACCCAGAGTTCGGCGGTTCCAACCGGCTCAGGTTTATCCATGAGTTTCCAGCCATAAGTAGCCATAGCTACCTGTCTACCCATGTCATTCACTAGGAAATGAATAACCACTTCATTCCCCTGTTTCTCTAGTAGGCTAGCCAAACTATCCCCGAGTATACTGTTACGTGCGTTTCCAATATGTAGCGGACTATTCGGGTTTGCACTAGTATGCTCCACCATTACTTTCTCCGGGTCTGGTATTTTTATGAACCCGTAATCCTTACCCTGTTTTGTTATAGTCTCTATTACTAGTCTGGTGTAGTTCTCAGTATCTGCGTGGAAGTTGATGTAACCCTGTACTGCTTCACATGATTGAATTAACGTACTGTTCTGAAAGGGTATTTTTTCCACTGTGGTCTCGGCTATCTTATTTGGAGGCTGCCTCAGCTCCCTCGCAAGTTGGAAGCATACGGGTGAGGATAGTTCACCCATATCGGCTGTTGGTGGTTGGCTGAATTTCACATCTGGAAACTCGGTACCCTCATAGGCTTTTTCTAAGCCTTTGGTTAGGAGTATTTTGCATTCTTCTCTTAGGTTTGCGAGGGGGTTCATGTATGTATCTCCTCTTAATGTCTTGATTGTATTAGTGGGCTGCTTATAAATTTGCTATCAGAGAAGTGATTCTCTTTATAGTTGAAGAACGAGACATCTATTTAGAGTAAGTAATATGGCGGGCCCGGCAGGATTCGAACCCGCGATCTCCGGCTCCGGAGGCCGGTGCATTATCCACTGTGCCACGGGCCCGCTTCTGGTATAGGCGTATCTTTTTGTTTAAAGGATTTCCATAGAAAAAAATTAGAGGGTTTTTCTCTTGCTCAGAAGATACATTGCAGATACTAATCCAATAACAGTAAATACGGGTGATACAGGTATCCCTCCACTGGGCTCCTGCTCTGGTTCAGTTACGGTTATGCTGGTAGCTTTATCACCGGCCACAAGGTTGTATGTACCAGCCTCGTCCATTTTGATTGTGAAAGATACTGTCTCAGTGGCGCCTTCTTTGACTGTGACGGTCTCACTGTCTGTTAATTCATCGTTTATATAGAGCTCAACAGTCTCGTTTCCTTGTTTATCTCCTGTGTTGTTCAGTGTGATGGTTATCGTGATGGGGTCTCCTGCTTCCGCTGTCGTAGATGATACGGTTATATTGCCATAGGTTATGTTAGCCAGGTTTGGTGTGGGTTTCGGTACGGTAGGATAGACTGTTGATTGTGTTGAGACGGTATTACCCGCAAAGTCTGTAGCATCTACCTTGAGTTCAATCTCGCCTTCTCCTGGGATAGTGAATTCATAATAGTCTTCAGTATAGGATATGATCCACTCCGTCGGGGATATCTGGGGGGCTAAGTCAAGAGATATACTTGTCCATGTTGACCCATCAATACTGTACTCAGCGTTGGTTTTTTCGACACCCCAACCATCGTCTGTTATAGATATGGATCCGAATACATCAGTCCCTTCCTCATAGTTTTCTGGTAGATGTATCGTGATATCAGGACTGGTAGTATCTGATTCAGATGATATCGTGGTGGTGAACATTGACTCTGGGGGGATATCGTAGTATGTTATGAAATGATGTCCCTCGCTGCTCGTGATTACTTCATAGGACTTGGGTTCTTCTGTAAAGGTGTAGGCTGATGGGTCAAGGGTCTTATCAACTATAAACTCCAGTTTGGCGTCTTCCAATGTCATGGATAAGTCATTTTTCACTATCGCTGAAGCTGCTGTCCCTGTTCCATCGTTGGATTGTTTATAGAGGTACTTGATATTCTCCAGTGGGATACTATTAGGTGGGTCATATTTTCTGGTTTCACCGTACTCGTCTAGTTGAACTAAGCCATCGGCCCCGACTGTAATGTGTCTATATCCTCGGTATTGACCTGACCCCCCTCCAATAGTTGTGGTAGTTATGAAGTGGTGTTGATCATTCAAGTGGTAAATAAGATCCCTGTGTACGTGACCTGACATTATCATGTTTACATCATTTTCTTCTATAACTTTCAGCATCTCTCTCGCATTATCCATGTTCTGGCTCCAAGTGAAATACATTATATCCTCCAGTTCCTCGATGTTGTCCCAGCTCCCGGTTATCTCTCCCCCTTTAAGGCTCCCTTGATCAACCTCATACTCGCCACTAAAAAGTGGGTGATGAAAGGCAATTATCTTTACCTTATCCTGATTCTCGGATAGGACATTATCTGCCCAAGCTATTTCATCCAACTTGACGTAGCCTCCACCATGGCTGTTCAGAGATACTATGAAGAAGTCTCCTAGAGTAACCGTGTAGTTCGTTTTTCCTCCGAACTGCTTGTAGTACTGTGCCCCGTTGGTGTAATCATGGTTCCCTGGCTGGAAGTAAATAGGTACTGTACTGTATCTCATAGTTCCTTGCACGTTCTCCCACGCCGATCGGATAGTCTCCACATCAACTATGTCGCCTGTAACGAAAACCATATCGGGGTTCAAGAGATTCTGCTCGTATATATATTGGGTAAAATTATTTCCCCCGTATGGTTGATGGATGTCACTTATCTGGGATATAGTAAGATTCTCTGGCCACTCGGTCATTACCCAGACACTGCGCTCCTGTATGTACTCGGTTCCAGTGAAGGTAATATGCAAGTCATATAACCCGGGTCTAACCATAGGTACTGTGAACTCCAGTATCCATGTCCCATCTCTATCTGTCGGCCCTTCTACAAGGGTTAAATCCGCTTCATCATATGGGGATACTAGCGATGCGGATACATCCTGAGGCATATTAGATATAGTTTCCACTCTCAAGGAACCTCCCTGTAAGACGGGTTGAGGTAATGTAGGTAAGGGTCTAGAGATCGGCTCTGTGATGACATCTATTCCCTGAGATGTAAATATGGGTGTGAGAAAGACGGTTACAATTAAGCTGAATAAAACCAATTTACGTTGCTTCATGGATAAGAATTAGGTAAAACACCTTTTTTACTTATTGCCTGATTATGTTGATTCTTTCTTAGCTCCACAGAGAAAAGGGTATGATTCATGTAGCAGTTGCTGGGCGGTCTCAACTATGGTGGGTCCAACGCCTCTAATATCCGCTAAAGGCCCCAGTAGTCTTTTTGTCTTCCCCGAGGGACTGGTGTGTATCTCAGCTCGCGCAAACTCTGCTAACACCCTGTAAGGGTTATCAAATGTGTTGAGAAGATCCTCCGCCAATGTTGTACCTATCTGGGGTAGCCCACTGAGTAGGAATACCTGCTGCTCATGTAGGGGTAGACTACGTTTAATACTTCTTAACTGTATTGTGCGTTCTTCTTTGGCTTGTTCCCTATAGCAAAGCCTATGGAGTAATATTGCTGTAGCTTCCTGGTCGTCGGTGGGAATTATATTTACGCCATAATCTAAAGATATACTACTCATAGCCCCGTATATACTACTGGGACGCATCCTGCTCCTTTTCAGGGCTTTCTTCATGGTACCTTCAAGGATTATAATGGGTTTCTCATAGGTTTCAGACATGTCCCGAGCCTGGTTGAATAATCTCCCATCCTTCATGCTCCCCAGAAAGTCACTTGTATCTTTGCGCTCTACACCTACTCTGTCGCTTATCACGAAGTCGCATACGTCTAAAGGTCTTATCTCTACATTAAAGCCGTTAAATTTTAGATAGTTGATTATGTCTCTTTGTTTCGCGGCCTCGTTGCTGTCTATACATATGTGTAATGGTTGATCAGTCATCTGTCTCAAACTCCAGTCTCACGTTTCTTGGTTCTTCGCCGCCTTTAAGGGTCTTGAGGAACCCGAGTATGATGTTCTGCAGTGCTTTTCTTGTAAAGTTATTCATTGGTACATCGTAGTCATTTATTTTTAATGTGAAATCTTCTCTGCACCCTACGCATTGAGTTATCTCTGCCTCACCGGTCATTAGGGCCCTCCCCATATCTCTACATGTATCATATCCGCAGTTATGACAGTTTAATCCCGGTAGTAATGGATAGGCTTTTGACTCTATGAGATCGGCGAGTTTTACTATCTCATTAAGTGTAAATAGGGGTTGCTCGGTTTCTCTGCTATAATTGGATTCATTGGGCTTTACAATTGCTATCTCTAAGCCATTGCTAAGCGTCTCTAAGTCTTTGTCTTCTCTTGGAACAATAATCCGTGCATGAGTATCTAGGGTTTTGAATCCCTCTATTATGAGGAAATCATAAGGCCCCAGTTTCTCCGCCGCCTGCTGAAGGGTTAATTGCTGATCTAGAAATATGGCCGCTGTGTTCTGTTGCAATATACCTGTCGCGGTGCTGCCTGCTTCACGGTGCCTAGATGTGTCTTTACCCGGTGTATCCAGATTGATATCATCTGCTGTATGTTTCAAGGTAACTACCTTATGGCCCCTGCTTACAAGTTCTCTCGTAATAGCCTCGACTGTCTTGGTTTTTCCACTGTTCTTGTAACCTATTACTGCGACTGCTCGAGATGACATGCTTGTATTTCTATCTGTGGACTGTATTATTCCTTACTCTAGTGGTTAAATTGCTAATTGCACGTACTCAGTGTGTATTAGTTATTCCTTGGGTTCTATGGCGGTGTAGATGAGCTCAGTGGGTAACAAAGTTTTGTTAGAGGATTGCGGTACACGTGTCTGGCTGAGTTTCGGTCTGGGCTTCGATATAGGGTGTAGAGTTTTTTGACTGGCTTAAGCCTAGAAGTGAAGATGGACTTTGGTATTAATTTGAGTTCGATTTGCTCCCACGAATTAATGAACCATATGGGAAGGATGCACCGGATCTCACTGATTTATTTATAGAAGCCAGGGTTTTCAGAGGAGCTTCCTGATTCATGCTCGTTGGAGACTGAACTTTAGTAGGATTCCTTCGTGCAATAAGGAGTGAATGGAAAAAGTTCAGGAGTATCTATGATAGTGTGGAGCCCTCCTGTGAAGAGGAAGACATATCAGGTCAGTATTTTCGTTTATTTTATATATAATAGTCTCAATCCAACGAGTCTAGTTTAAGGAGATTGATTAATGTTAAAGCGTGATGGGATGCGCGACGAGGTATTAAACGGAGATATCATTAGGACAGCTTTAAAGCTGTCTTGGCCAGTGATGCTGAGTCACGCGTTTCAGACTTTCTATAATATGACTGATGCTTACTGGCTGGGAAAGGTAGGGCCTGAAGCGGTTAGTGCACCATCTGTTAGTTGGCCCATTATGTTTTTGTTGATGTCCATTAGCGCTGGTTTTGGTATAGCTGGTTTGTCCTTGGTCTCTCAGTACGTGGGTGCTGATCGGGATGATGATGCGGCTAAGACTTCGGGTCAGTTGTTTACGTTTTTCATTTTCTCGTCTGCTATTATTGCGGGTATTGGGTTTATCGGGGCGCGGTTTATTATGGAATTGATGAATGTGCCTGTGGCTGTGCTGCCTACTGCTTTACGGTATCTTCGCATATCTTTTCTGGGGGTTCCGTTTATGTTCATTAGTTTCGGTTTTCAGGCTCTCCTCAGGGGGTATGGGGATACTAGAACACCTATGATCTTGTCGATTTCTTCGGCAGTACTTGACGCTGTGTCTGATCCTTTCTTCATTTTTGGGTGGATGGGGTTGCCGGAGATGG
Organism: uncultured Candidatus Bathyarchaeia archaeon; assembly: GCA_964487465.1. GTDB lineage: Archaea > Thermoproteota > Bathyarchaeia > TCS64 > TCS64 > RBG-16-57-9. The sequence goes on along the minus strand of CAZAQI010000013.1, from coordinate 20,537 downwards.
GGGCTTCGGGTGCGGCGGTTACGACTGTGATCACCCGTGGTTTGGCTGGATTCGTGGGAGTTTATCTTTTATTTAGTGGAAGGGTGGCGTTACATTTGCATTTAGATGATTTGAAGCCGGATTGGGGGTTGATTCGTAAGATATTTGATCTCGGGGTACCATCCAGTATCGGTCAGAGTGGGACAGCGCTCGGGTTTACAGTTATCACTTCTCTTGTTGCAACGGAGGATCAGGCTCTGGGAGGTTTAGGGTACTTACTTAGTGCTTATGGAATAGGTAGTCGGATAAGTAGTCTGGTTCAGATTGTGATTATGGGAGGTACTACGGCGTTGAGTACTATGGTGGGACAGAATCTGGGTGCTGCGAACCTGGATCGTGTGGGTGAGATCGTTAAGCGTTTGTTCAGCCTCTTTATCGGGGTGGCTGTTGTTGAGGTGGTGTTGATTTTCTTGTTTAGAGTGCCTCTGTATAGGGTGTTTATTGATGATCCGAATGTGGTGAGTCTGGGGGCGACGTATATGACTTATTTTGTGCCTTTTTTTCCGTTTTTCACTTTGTTTCAGTTGTGTATGAGTGTGTTGCAGGCTGCGGGTAGGACCCGGGTGACTATGGTTTTGTCGTTGGTTCGACTTTGGGGAATGAGGATTTTGTTTGCATATGTATTGTATTATGTGTTTGACTGGGGCGCGTTGGGTATTTGGGTTGGGTTGGGTGTGGGTAATCTTACTGCGGCTGTCTTGGCATTGATATATTTGTGGCGGGGGGATTGGATGCAGAGGATTATTGACTAGCTTAGTTAACCTGGGGGACTTTCGGTTTTTTAGGTTAATTGGTGTTTTAGGACCAGAGAGTGGATGGATTATCGGGTTTAGTTATCATATTTTGTGGGGGTAAATTGAGTGAAATATCATTAGATTATACCTCATTCATTCTGAATGCTCTGCGTGGGTTCAGTATAAATGGTGATAGGTGTCCTGCCAAGTTGCTGAAGGGCAATACCTCGGGGTGGAGTCTTATACCTAATTGTTCAGTCATGTAGTCTCTTCTGGCGGTGATTCTGTTCCATGCCTCAGGGTATTGTTCCATGAGGGTGTTTCTGGTGCTCTGATCGGCTATGGCGATGCCATCCTCAGTGTTGATGGTGAAGTATCGGGTTCCTGTGGCTGGTATGATGTCTACTTGTAGTGCCATGCCAGGTTTTATCCTGTCCACACTGTTTCGGTAGATGGGCGTGTTAATCCACTCGTCCAATCCGATGAGGTGCCCCGGGTTTAGCTCCACGCCGTAGAAGGGATCACCTATCACGTCGTGTACTGCCTTGTATAGTTCTCCGCCGGTTACCCCGATCTTTATTGACTCCAGCCACGCTACCACTGCCCTGAAGTAGGGCGATGCCAGCTTTTCCACGTAGTCGCGTATATCTTCTGGTAGCTCGGATTCGTCAGCTACCAGCCAACCTGCTCTGCATGTGAGGGCTCCCCAGATGCCCACGGCGGTGGTAAATGGTTCTCCTCTTTGAATCACCTTGTCTGTTGGGCTTGGTAATCCTAAGTGGGCTCTTTTTCCTGTGCTGAGCATAGTGTGACAACTGTGGGGGAGTCCATTTAGTTTCATTATTTGGACTGCTTGGTGTTCGGTCATACCTGGCCAGACTCCATTAATTGCGTCTCTCACGGCTTGGCTGGTGATAGTGGATGCGTACTCCATTACGGCGAGTTGTTCAGGTTCGTGGGTTGCGCGTAGTCCCATGGTCTGGTGCATGAATATGTGGGTGACGTTGGTTACGCTGTTTGTTATGTTTCTTAGTGTGTCTACTATGTAGCTGGGCGCTTCGATCCATTGATCTGGTGTTTGGGTCTCCTCTTTGGTATAGTATTTCCACCCAGCTACACCCACGGTGCTATTGTTGTTTATACCTATATCGGTAAATATCTCTTTCAGGGATTTGGATAGTGTACGGTCTTGTCCCAGTAGGCTGAAAGGCTGGTATAGTACTTGGTTTAGTTGTTCTTTAATTGGAGATATCTCTAAGTACCCTACTCCCTCGTTGCCTACGAGTATCCACTGATCCTCATCCTGAGTATCTACTATTACTAATGCTTCCTCGAAACGGGGATCATAACCAGTGAGGTAGGTGATGTTTGCCATGTGCTCACGATCACCATAAATCACTATATGGGTGTAGTCTTCCGCTTTTTTACGGAGACGTTCTAATCTTTTAAGGTAGATATCACCGGGTAGCTTAGGCTGATAGCTGGGGTAACCAAAATCCGGAAGATCCAAGTCAACAAGCTCAACGCGACGGGTCATACAAGAAAATAGACATACGCAGTTAACAGTTTACCCATAAAGATCACCACCGCTGAACCTTAACTCGGTGTCAGAGGAGGTATTTTTTTAATACCACCAGTAAGAATACCCACAAAAGAGCTTAAGGATTTCAAAAATATTAACTGAATCCTGATAAAAAACGATAAAATACAGAAAATAAAAAGAATCTGGATGTATCTTCTCGGTTCAAATTAGGATAATGATTATCCGAAGTATGTTCCTAGACTCTGTTGCTGAGGCCGTCCTATTAGGGCATCAAAGTTCATGTCCAGTGCATCCAGTAATTGCTCGAATGTGCTCTCCAAGTATTCCTCGTATTTACGTACATCTACGTCTCGTGGTTTAGCCAATAACGCGGGTAACACATCATCCTTAGTTACCACATAGTAAATGATATCACCCTGCTCTATCTCATGTCCCAGCTCCCTTAGCATTTTCCCAGCCTTCACGTGCTGGGGGTTCGTATCATACCTGTCAAGAGATTTACCTAGCTGCATTTGAAAAGCCACCTCATCGATGTTGAACTCACGCTCCATGATCCTATGATGTACCTCCTCCACTAAGCCCTTAATATCCTCCTTAGCCTTGGGAAATTCATCCGGAGTCTCCACCTCGCTTAGTATCCGGGTTAACTCATCGAAGGCATGCTTCAGTATGGGGGGTATGTGACGTTTCTTCCCTGTAAGTCCCTTGATATCCATCCTCCCATCCTTGTACACACCCAGATAGTTCTTCTTACGCTCACTGAATACAGCGTAGCGATAGGTCTTCTCCACCTCCAAATCGATGCCCAGAGCCTCATCCGCCCACTCAACCAAGCTATCCGTCTGCGCCTTACTGGGATGATCCAGGAAAACGCTGTCAGTATCACCGTAAAGCACATCTATCCCCAACTCCTTGGCTTTCTTACCTGCCTCCTCCATAGCGTAACGTCCAACCGCAGCCGTGCTCTCAGCCAAGGGTGGACAATACAATGGAAAACTCTCAGCACCGAAGACACCGTACGAGGCGTTTAGGAAGACCTTGAGGGCTTGCTGAACCACGTGATAGTACTGGCGTTCCGGGTCACTAAGTGTTTTATCCTTGGATTTAGGCTTGTACCATAGAACACGAAGATCTCTAAGGCTTCCGATCAATGTGCTGGTCATTCCCTCTTTTTTCTGACAGACCCAGTGAGAGGTACCCGGTATGGTGTTCTCCCTGCACTCCGGATGATCACATAGCAGCGTCTCGTAGCTCAGGTTCCAGTTACGGATCGCAGAGGGATATAATGAAGCAAAGTCCACGACAGTTACCTCAAAGTGGATCCCCGGCACCGGTTCCCGCACTATACCACCCTGATACTTCTTACCTTTAATCATAGCCTCGGTGGTGGTCCCACCCTTGGAGATGATAATATCCTGGGTATTTGGGATAAGCCAGTTCTCCTGTCTGTGCATCCACTCCATCAAAGCAAGGATCCATCTGCTAACACCGAAACGACTCAAATCCTCCAAGATCATCTTACTAATACGCTGTAGCATCACCATAAGGTTCATTACCAAATTATCGTTAAACGCCGTCAACTCATACGTAATATAAGCATCTTGCATACAATACTCAGCCAACTCAGCCATGGATAACTGGTTAAAATCCGGTACAGGGATCTTACCCTCATTCAGAATACCCTGAGTAATGTCATCCAAACTAAACTCACGGTAAACGTTACCGAACGCATACCCCTGAATGCTACGATTCCTGAAGAACTGATAGAGATCGATGTGCACGCCGTTGGTTAAGAAGGCGAAACGCCTCCCCATAGTAATAGGAATATCCACGTCACCGACACCCAAGTTCCTCGCCCGGTTCCTCAGATACTTAAAGTCAAAATCATCCCCGTTAAACGTCAAGACAACAGGGTAATCATCAATCAACCTGAGGGTCTCAACTATGAGCTCCCGTTCTGTCTCAAACATCAATACCTCATCGGCTCCTGGAGATTCTTCGACCTTCTCACCAGTTTCACGGTCATCAAACAGGAAAACCCGGCGCAGTCCATCGCTGCCAGCGAAAGCCACTGTTATTATAGGGTCCGCTGCCTCATCCGCGTTGGGCATACGGTTCGCCGTGCTTGGGCGCACCTCAATATCCACAGCTACGCGCCTTATCTCGGGAACCGGCATTTGCAGGAGCCTCGCCCACTCCTTCATGGGCTCCACGAAGCGCTTCTCTGAACCCTCCAAGACCTGATTGAACCGTTCAGCAGTCTCATCCGGCATGCTCCAGTCATCCGGCACCAGTTCACCATCCACCACCCGATACGGCATACCTGGAACTAGACCCATATCATAGATGTAACAAGCATAATATCTGATACGGCTTTCCCAGCTCTCATCCAACAGTGACCGGATACTGTTATACCCCCCACCAATACTCAGAGGGTCCTCAGCCACCACCTTGGTGACAGGTATATCCTGCTCGTAGAGAGCGTCAAACTTCTCCACTTCATCAAAACGAACAAAACCTGGGTGCTTCACCACATCCTCGTTTTGAGCTAACTCGGTGGCTGAGCGCTTGGAGACAAGGTATGGTTGATGACCCGTGTTATCATACCATAGATACATCACTTGCTCCTCGGGCTCATAGAGCCTGACGTATCCCTTCTTCCTGTCACCATCGTATCCAGCGGATAATAAATAACTGGTTCCTAGGTTATCCGGTGCCATTCGTCCACGTACGCCTATGATCTCTTCATCGCTCAATTTTTGCCACCTGTTTATCACCACTATATGGAGTAGGGCGATATAACAATATCAGGGAAGCATCTAGTTTTTATAAACAACCTTACCGGGCAGCATACGATCCACGATGTCAACCACCTGACTCATATTATCCTCGTTGCAGTAGATTCGTTGCAACGCTCTCCAGTTATTTTGGAAGCTGATAACCCGGTTACTGGTATCAACTGTAGCTGTGTGGATTATACTCCATGGGTGAAAAGAGTCGCTTCTACTGGACGCTAGTAAACCAGAACCAGCTACACCCGGTTTCCCCGATAACGCGCCCAGTACCATCGTTGCCGCGTTTAGCTTATTCATCCGTCTGGACATTTTGCTGCCCACGCCTTTAGAGTCCACCGTGAACACAGATCGTACATGGTTCCCCAAGAGTAATGAAGTCAATAAGAATAACCCTATGAATACAGCGACGCCGATGGCGGTGAGAGGGATAACAGACTCAAAGCTGAACCCAGTGGCAAATAGGAGGATTACATCAGTCAGAATAAACACAACAGCGAAGAGACGACTGAAATCCAGCAACATGTACCTATTGGTTAATAACGGTATATTATACTCCCAGATTATACGAGAAACATCACTTCTCATAAATCAGAAGACTCAGGTTGGGATTTAAAGACTATTCTATAGGATCCGGTATGTGGCTTCTCAGCTTGTCAAAAACCATATCCACGTTACAAGATGTACATAAAATCCGCAACAATGGACGAACACTATCAGTCAAGGTGGCCACCCAAAGGGAGCGTATATCCCATTCCAAATCTTCATGCACTGTGATGCCTCAGATAACAATACAGTGACTCCAACACAATATAAGCCGCAGTAGTGGCCGTAACCCCCTGATCATAGTGTGGATACACCTCGTTAAGATCCAACCCAATAACGGGACCATGCATCACAGCTTCAATACTGTTCATCAATAAGTTCGTGGATAATCCCTCTGGGTGAGGATTACCCACAGCTGGCGCGTACGCCGGGTCCAATACATCCATGTCTATGCTGAGATAAATGGAATCAACTGAGTCCACTATCTTGGAGATCCTCCTGAACGCTATTCGTGAATCATAGATCATCTCTCTGGCCAATACATATGCCACATCATCCACTCTGTCAGCGTAATCAACTTCCTCGCGGCTCAGGGCTCTGGCACCCACCACGAGTACCTTACACCCCAAATCCTCGACTGCTCGTCTCAAATAAGATGCGTGACATACTCGTTCACCGAACAACTCATTTCGTAGATCTAGGTGAGCATCAAAAACAACCACCAGTTCCGGTTTGAGAGCACGTAAAGCCCCCAAGGTAATAGTGTGCTCGCCGCCAAGCATCACGGGGAAACCGTCCAGTTCATTAATGGTCTGCTCTACCTCAGTCAAACACTTCTCGACGCTACTACACTCCACATCACCGATGTCACTGATACTAAGATCATCCCATCCCAGCCCGAAACGCGAACTAAAAGATTCCAAGAAATGGCTCTCACGTCTAATAGCATCCGGACCGAAACGTGTTCCCTTCCTGTTTGAAGTGGTAACGTCTAGGGGGGCAGCGAATAAAATAAAATCAGAGTCTAGACCACTGGGCTTGTCGAGAAAAGCGGTAAGCTTCGAATTGAGTGGCATGCTTACTCTACAATAACCTTGTCTACGCTGTGAATCAC
>CAZAQI010000013.1:7027-13759 GCA_964487465.1 uncultured Candidatus Bathyarchaeia archaeon | reverse complement strand
CAGCACCCTGCTTGGCCATGTGTCCTTTCAAGTCCTCGAAGTCGATGGCGGTGCCATCAACTATGACTTTTAGGCTCTCGGTTTTCTCATCCATCTCTACCACGGTGATGTCTACTTTTGTTAATCCTTCTAGCTCACCCATGAAGATGGCGAATTCGGGTAGTGGGGGTTGATGTGGTTTCAGAACATCTAGAACCAGATGTATTATCTTTGGTTTTTCCAATGTTTTCACATATCCTCCAGACGTATCCGGTAGATATCTGGGAATATGATAGGGTACTCACATTTATACTGTATGGGTAGCCACGTTTGCCTATATATATAGAAAATAAACTATCGAGGTTTATTTCTTGTAGACCCAGTCACCGTTCACCATAGTAGCCTCTGGGGATAACTTCAGTAATTGTTCGTGTTTAACCTCCAATGGATTCTTTCTCCATATCAATAAGTCAGCGTATTTCCCCTGCTCCAGTGTGCCGATATTGTCCTCCCAGAACATGCAATATGCACTGTTCCAAGTATATGTTCTGAATGCCTGATAAGGAGACACTCGCTCATCCAAACCGAAGGGTTGATCCCCGTAAATCCCTTTGCGTGGTTTACGTGTAACAGCCGCGTAAACCCCGTACATGGGGTTCAATAGACAGGTGTTCCAGTCACATCCATTACCCACAACTATATCTCGATCCATTAATGTCCGCAAAGGGATTAAACGTCTACTCCTATGCGGACCAAAGCTGCCAGCGTAGTTGTCCCCTATGAAGTATAGGTAGGCGCTAGTTGCCTCCACTACAATATTGTTCCCCATAGCGGTCTCCTTACGCAGAGCGTAATCCGTGGGCAGGTTGTTATGGATAACGCTGTGCCTAGAGTTGATTCTAGGATATTCTATGATGGCTGCTTCTAATGCGTCCAAGTAGCGGTCTATGGTCTGATCTCCGACGCAGTGAGCGCCTATCTGGAAACCTGCCCTGTGGATGATCTTTGCTATCATTGGATATGTGTGGGGTTCGGGTATAATGGGTCCACCTGTATTATGGCCATCAATTCCCGTATAGTTAAGGTTCCAGGGCTCGTATAGCCAAGCGGTTCTGTTACCTCCGCTTCCATCAAAGCTGCATTTCACAGCACCCAGATAGAGCATGTCATCGCCGCCGGGTTCATATTTGTCAACAGCTTGTTTCGCTAGTTCTACGGTTGTCTGGCCATTATGTATACCTACCATGAGGTAGCTGCGTATCTTTAGGCGTTCCTCCTCATGGAGCTCCCGGTAAGCCTGGATCATGGTGTCCGTTGCCCCTGCTTCTTTCTGGGCTGTGACGCCTACCCTGAATAACGCCTCCTGTGCTTTGAGTATAGCCTGCTTGCACTCCTCTACAGTATAGTTCCGTGCTAAGAGTCTGATCTTGTAGGCTAGATCGGGGTCTTTGAGTAAACCGTCAAAGGATTCACTATATTCAGCGTCTACTAAGTCCAGTGCATTAGTGTTAGCAACCTGAACAGGAGTCTGGGCGTCTAGTATAACCGGGTGATGTGGCGAAACCGGGTCTAGGTCCTGTCGGGTAGGTGGACGTTTCTCCTCTAGGAGTGCATCGTCCCAGCCTACGCCTCTGATCCATGTTCCCTTCGGCTTGGATTCGACTGCTTTCCGGACTTTTTCCACTATATCTGTTATTGATTGTACATCAGGATACCTTAGATCTAGTATGAGTTCACTGAACCCGTACTCACAGGTGTGATTGTGGCTGTCCACAAAGCTTGGGGTTACTGTCCTTCCCTCCAGATCAAGTACTAAGGTGTCTGTTCCGATGCATGGGTCGATCTCTTCATTTGTGCCCAGCGCCTGAATCCTTGAGTCTTTGATTGCTAGTGCGTTGTAAACTGTTTTCTCTGTGTCTAGAGTTATGATGTTTCCGTTAAATAATACAGTGTCTGCTTTCAACTTCCATACTCATCCAATATCTGTTTGTATCTGTAACAACTGGTTAAGTGATCGTTTACCATCCCCACGCTCTGCATATAAGCGTACATGATTGTTGGCCCTATAAAGCTGAAGCCGCGGTTCTTCAAATCTTCACTTATTTCCGTGCTGAGAGCTGTCTCCGCAGGAACATCTTCCCAAGTAGAGTAAGAGTTCATAATGGACTCATAGTCGACATATGCCCAGAGATACTTATCGAAGCTACCGAACTCATTTTGAATTGCGAGGAAGGCTTGTGCGTTCTTCACAGCTGAGGCTATTTTCAATTTATTCCGTATTATTCCACGATTCTCCTCTAGTTTTTCCAGTTTTTCCTTCGTGTAAGTTGCAACTATCTCCGGGTTGAAATCGGCGAATGCTTCTCGGTAGAAGTCTCTTCTCTGGAGGATCGTTTTCCAGCTGAGACCTGCCTGAGCCCCCTCAAGTATGATTAAGCCATATAATTCACGGTCATCATGTAGAGGTACCCCCCACTCGTTATCATGGTAATCCGCCATTAACGGGTCATTGTTACCGAAACATCTGGTGCTCTTATCCATGGACTCAAACAAATAATTCAGATTGATAAGATCATCGACAATCAATTCCTCTACTTTCCTACAGAATGTTAAGAAATCTCGTAGAAGTATAATACCCTCCAAATTAATCTAATCATAGGATACGGGCAATAAAAGGAAGAGAAAAAACTTACAGGTCATCAATAAACTAAACTTCGTTCCATAAAACAGAATTAGGTAACTTAATATCCTCTAAATCAAGTCGCCCCTGAACCACAAGATAATCCCCAAGAGAATACCGTGAATCATCAAAGAGATGAACCTTCAAGCCATTTATATCCAGTAAATAACTAAAGATCCCATCCCGCTCACGCACCAAGACCACCCTACCATAATATCGGTTCCCAGCTAAACCAGAGGCACTACTATTAGTATAATCAACTCGTGTAGCCATTAAACCAAGACGAACTTCATGCAACTCCCCAGAAGCATAATCAGGCGCAATCATTTCAGGGTCAAAAACAGGGATTGTAGAACCACCAAATTCTATGTAGATCCATTGATCAAAAACAGAACCATCGAGCATCGCCCCGGGCTCAACCCGAACCACACGTACGACGTTGAACACCATTAGCTCCAAACACCAATATTCTTGTATAAGAGTCTATTGGCAACTCTAAAATTTACATAGTTTGGCCAGAGGAGGATAATAAACTAGATGAAGAATCGTATTTAGGGTTTAATTAACTGAGAGTGTATAGAGGAGAGTATCAGAGTCTACCATGGATTCCATACATGGATGGGGGGAAGGTTTATCTCAAATTATGGTTAATAGCAGTTATATCCTTCCTACTCTGAGGACACTAGGAGCTATAATAATAACGACCGGATTTCTTTTGCTCACGATCGAGTCTACTATCAGGTTTATTTACTCTAGGGCGCTTGGTGTCACCATCACGCCTGAAAGTAACATCCATCTGTTCAAGGAATGTATTCATCCCATCTTCAAGATTCTGAGGATTACCCGCGTGACCATACTTACCCGCCTCACCGTCAAACACCATTATCTTATCCGCGATAAAGTCTTGAGTCACAATATCGTGCTCAACCACGAAGGCTGTAACTCCCTGCATCTTGGTGATGCGCCTAATGGCATGAGCTACGGCTAGTCGCTCCTCAACATCCAAGTAGGCGCTAGGCTCGTCCAGTAGATAGATATCAGCGTCACGGCTCAGACACTCCGCGATGGCTACACGCTGTAACTCACCGCCGCTGAGTATACCTACCTCTTTATCCAGTTGTTTCTTAATATGCAGTGGACTGATAATCTCAGCCTTGTACCAGTTAGTAGCGTATTTGCTTCCAGCGGCTTTACGAAGTATTTGCTCGGCTGTACCCTCGATATCCCCTGTAATATACTGTGGTTTATAGCTTACCTTAACCTCGGGATTAGTAACCTGCCCGCTTGTGGGGTCCTCGACGCCAGCCAGTAAACGGATGAAGGTAGTCTTACCGATACCATTCATACCCAGAATACCAACAACCTCACCTACACCTATACCCCCGGCGTCCACTTCTAGTCTGAATCCCCCGTAGTCTTTCACCATCTCCGTCCATTCAAGGATATGATACGTAGTACGTTGGGCATCCTGCGGAGGTTTTTCGTGAAACTCTATCGGATTCTGTCTGAAACGTATGTTCTCGTCAGGGAGATAGCCTTTGATGTAGAGGTTTATTCCCTCACGTGTGCTATGAACATTGGAGACAATACCATAAACATCAGGGTCACCATACAGGATGAATATCTCGTCACTCATATAGTCCAGTACAGCAAGGTCGTGTTCAGCCGCGATCACCATACGCTCATCATCCGCTAATCCTCGTATGATGCGGGCTGCACGGGTACGCTGATACACGTCAAGGAAGCTGCTAGGCTCGTCAAAGAGATACACTGGTGCATCCCTAATGATAGCTGTAGCGATGGCTACACGCTGTAATTCACCACCGCTCAATACCGCTAGATCCCTCTCCAGTAGATGCCCCAACTCAAGATCCTCAACGATCTCATCAAGCATATTCCGTTCATCTAGCTTCTCCAGTAATTCACCAGTCTTTCCCTTTACCACTTGGGGTATCTTATCCACGTACTGGGGTTTATGGATAGCATTAAAGTCTCCACCGTATACTCCCTCAAAATAGTCATGCATGGGTGTTCCCTCATAGTGCTCAATAATCTCTTCCCGAGTGGGCGGTTCATCGAATTCACCGAAGTTGGGAACCAACTCACCAGCAAGGATCTTTAAAAGGGTAGATTTACCGATAGCGTTTCTCCCCAGTAGCCCCACTACGTTTCCCTGTCGAGGTCTGGGTATTCTATAGAGTGTGAAACTGTTGGGTCCGAAGCGGTGTAGATGATCTGACTCTAACTCGTCGGGTAGGTTAACAATACTCAGGGCATCAAATGGACACTTTTTGACACATATACCGCAGCCGCTACATACAAACTCTGATACATATGCTTTACCGGCCTCATCTAGTTTAATGGCTTCTCTTCTGGTTCTTACCATTGGGCAGAATCTAATGCATTCTTGGGTACATTTATCGGGTTTACATCTTTCCTTGTCAACTACGGCTATACGCATTGAACGGCACCTATTCGCTTCATATCCAGCGTCGGATTATATAAGGAATAATGAAGAAATTTCTCGGAAGCATTTATATCGATCCTAATGATATGGGGGCAGGAGGCTTGGGAAATGACTAAAAAGAGAAGCAGCGGTGGACGAAGTAAAGGAGGGAAAGGGCGCTCTGGTACAGTCCAATGCAGCTTATGCGGCGCCCAGGTCCCACGAGATAAAGCAAAACGAGTAACAAAACACACGAGTCTAGTTGAACCACGGTTATACAAGGAGCTACGTGACCAAGGAGTACGAGTAGGTCGTAACAAGGTTACAAAGTATTATTGTATCAGCTGTGCGGTCCACCGTGGCGTTGTAAAAATTAGGAGCAAGAAAGATAGAAGATATGTTCCTAGGCGACGTAGACCAAATAGAAGATAGTTTTTTCACTTCTTCTCAATTTCTTTCTTAAAATATAGTATTCTCTGAGCCAATGTTATCAAAGCCAGAACTGCTATTGTTGCTATACCATATTTTAACGCTGGAGCCCAATAAAAAGCGGCGAGACTGGAGAAACTGAGTAAAATCATTCTCTCGGCTCTCTCAGCGAAACCTATTCCAGACATGGATACGTTCTCCGCTTCGGCTCTCGCTCTGGAGTAGCTTACCATGAGGGAGGTGAATAAGGTGATTAAGCCGATGAACAAGTTGCAGAGACCAGCGGTTATTATACCCGTGTATATGATGGCGTCGCTGTAGCGATCCGCTATGCTGTCGAAGAAACCTCCGAAACTTGTTACGTTACCGGTGCTACGAGCCAGTACCCCATCTATTGCGTCAACGAATCCAGAGAACAAGATCAACAAACCACAGTAGACTAAGTATACTTTGTTAACGGATACTCGGGTATACGTATAAGCAGATATAGTGGCTATTACTGCTCCAAGTATAGTTAACATATTGGGTGTTAACCCAAGTCTACCAAGGGGTTCCACCGCTAACCGTACCCTATCCTCGAAACGTTTCTTCAGCTTACTTGATACCAATTCTGGTGGAAATGGTAGTGTATTCAGGTTTAAGCTTATCCAAGTAGCTTAGATATACCCTTAGCGGCTATCAGTCCAGTCGCCGCTGCACCCACTATTCCCCTGCTAACTCCTGCTCCATCACCAGCCACATAGAGGTTCGGGATCTTTGTCCCCAGATGTTTATCAGTAGCTATTCTCATCGCGTAAAACTTGATTTCAGGTCCATAGAGGAGGGTGCTATCGCTGTTTATTCCGGGCATTACCCTGTCCAGCATCTCTAAGCCCTCGGTTAAATCGGTTACTATCCGCTGCGGATATGACATGGTAAGATCACCGGGAGTTACATCTCTCAGAGTTGGGGAGACGTAGCTTCTGTCAATTCGGTCCCATGTGCTTCTCTGGTATCTTCGTAGATCGCCTAGCCTCTGTAGTATGGGCTTATGGCCGCCTAGAGTGTTTGCGAGCTGGGCTATTCTAGTCCCATATATTGTGGTGTTCTCAAGTGGCTGTGTTAGAGTCATTCTAGTAAGTAACGCAAAATTGGTGTTATTGCTCTTGGTATCCCTCATGCTGTGACCGTTGGCTCCGAACAAGCCATCACCATATGG
>CAZAQI010000013.1:0-7017 GCA_964487465.1 uncultured Candidatus Bathyarchaeia archaeon | reverse complement strand
ATATGGTTCTCGTACTACATAACCAGCGGGGCATACACAGAAGGTACGTACAAAGTCATCGTAGCTAGGGGTATACATATGGAACTTAGGATCCCATACACCATAATCATTGGTCACCTCAGCCATCACCTCGTTAGGAACCTCCACTCTTACACCGACGTCAATGGGGTTATACTTCATGGGAACACCGTGTCTATTCATCTGGTCTATGAGCCATGGACTACCGATTCTACCAGGCGCTAGAAGTACAGCGTCGGCAGGTATAGGGTCTTTATCAGTGACAACTGATCTCACCATATTATCCTCTACTATGAGATCCCTCGCCACGGTCTTAAGCCTGATATCCACACCCTCGTCTTCCAGTTCTGAACGCATTCTTGCAATAACATCCGGCAGATAATCACTGCCAATGTGGTTCTGTTCGATTTTCACAAACTTGATACCTGCTTTACTAGCCTCTGTCTCCAGCCTCTTTAAGCCCTCTTCATCGTTTTGAGCCATCTTTACACCCAGTTTAGTGAAAGTGTCCTGTATCTGGTAAATCAACTCCCAAGCAGCCTCTTTCGACATGAACTCAGTGAGATCACCGCCAATCTTGGGATGAAAATTAAGTTTCCCATCACTGTGAAGACCACTTCCCCCCACAAAATTTCTCTTCTCCAGAACAGTTACCTGATAGTCTCTGCCTAATCTGTGAGATGCCCATAAGCCAGCAGGTCCAGCACCTACGATAACAATCTTGTTCAAGGGTACCGTAGATATTGCTCTCCTGCATATGATTTAGAAGTATCGGTGTACTGTCAATGGTGAAAGATGACTCACAATTGCTTTCAACCTGAAACTTTACGTGTTTTTGTTAAAAAACTACTTAAATATCGGTTTGATATGTGCTATGCGTGTAAGTCTGCCTTAGGTGTAATAATTGAAAGACAGAATGATAGTTGATAGCCCCCTCGGCGAGGGGGATGTAGAGGTTTTGAGAGCATCAGACATATTTAACGGAGATCCAGAGCCCCGGAGGGGAAAAGTACGAGACATTTACGATATGGGGGAACACATGTATATAGTTACAAGTGATAGAATAAGCGCTTACGATGTAGTTTACCCTACTTTGATCCCTCACAAGGGTCCGAGTCTACACGCGTTAAGCCTGTTCTGGTTCAACGAGACAGAAGATATTGTAAAAAACCACCTAATAGAGGAGGTAGATGAACGAACCATCAAGGTAATTAAAGCAGACCGCGTTGATGTGGAGTGGGTTTGCAGAGCATATCTCTACGGCTCAGCGTGGAGAGCTTACAAGAAAGGAGAGAGGATCATTAGCGGGGTTGAGCTACCTGATGGATTGGTGATGGCGGAGGAGCTACCCGAGGTGATACTAACCCCTACCACCAAGGAAGAATCGGGTCATGATATGGAAATAAGCAAATCAGAAGCCATCGACCGGGGACTATGCACTATTGATGAGTGGAATGAACTTGAGGAAACTACATTCAAACTATTCGATAGGTACCAAAAGGTATCCAAGAAACATGGATTAATCATCCCAGACTTTAAGCTGGAATTTGGTAGACTAGACGGAGAACTCATTCAGATAGATGAACCACCTACTCATGACTCTGCTCGTTACTGGGCTGAAGAATTCTATGAACCGGGTAAACCCCAGGAAGCCACCTGTCTAGACAAAGAGTTCCTCAGAAGCTACCTGAGAAACGTGGGCTATATGGGAGACGGTCCAGCGCCGGAGATACCGAAACCCGTGGTAAGAGAAGTTAGTAAGAGATGCGTAGCCTCATACAGGGTACTCAGCGGACAGAACAAGATAGCGGATTTTGATCTGAAGACTGTTGACGAGGTAATGGAGGAACTTTAGTGGATAAACGGGAAAAATGCGGCATCTTTGGAATATATAGTCCGGATGAGCAAGTTTTCCCGTACCTCTACTGGGGTATGCTGGCCCAAAACCACAGGGGACATCAGAGCCATGGGTTCGCCACGTATAATAATGGATTAGAATACTACACAGAGCTCGGGCTCATCCCACCTATCAAGGAGCCGGGCAAAGAGAGCAAAGTAAAACAACTTGAGGGAAAGATAGGTATAGCCAACGTGAGATATACTACCAGTGGAGGGAATGACTACCAAGCCCTCTGCCACGATGCAATGCCCATACTAAGCACGGGAAAACACAGGAAACTGGCACTGAGTTTTAACGGGAATATAGTCAACGTAAGGGAGCTACAGGAAAAAGTAGGGATTAGCAAAGATACTTCAGATACACATGCCCTAGCGGCGTCAATAGTACAGACGCTGGAGGAAAATGGCTCGCTTCCAGAAGCAATATCAGATTTAATGAAGAACATAGACGGCGCGTATAGTATCACGGGTATATTGGATGACGGCACATTATTCGCATTCAAGGACCCTTATGGGATAAAACCCATGTGTTACGGGTTCAGCGATGGAAAATACGCTTTCAGCAGTGAGAGCACAGGGTTAGCGATAAATGGTATAGAATGGCAGCGTGAGCTCCGCCCAGGAGAATTATTAATAGTTAAAAACGGTGTGATGTCCCAAGTACAAGCGCATCCCTGGAAGAATCAAGCTTTCTGTGCATTTGAGTTCGCCTACTTCAGCAGACCGGATAGCAGATACAATGGGAAATATGTCTACGAGGTACGCCGAGCGCTTGGAGCTGCATTGGCAAGAAGACACAGGGATAAGGTTGAGCGATGCGAGATAGTGGTGTGCCTCCCAGAGAGCGCAATCGACGCAGCTTACGGATTCCATGAGGAATCACGGCTGAGATGGGAGATGGCTCTAAGACGTCATAGATATGTTTCGCAGAGGGCTTTCATCACGGATGGCGTGGATCGTAAAAGCGTTATTTATCGTAAACTCAACATCTTGGCACCCAAGATAGTGGGCAAAAATATCGCAGTCGTTGATGATAGTATAGTAAGGGGGGACACCATGCGGGGAAACATTAAAAGACTAAGAGAAGCAGGAGCACGAGAAATCCATCTTTTCATTACCTACCCTAAGATAATTGGCCCCTGTTTCTATGGGATAGATATGAGTACCTATAGCGAACTTATAGGTGCACGGCTTAGCATTGATGAACTGGCAATGGAACTGGACGCAGATAGCGTGAACTATATGCCAGTGGATGAGTACGTCAAAGAAACGGGTATGAAGCGTGATCAACTCTGTTTAGGCTGCATCACCAATAAGTACCCCACGGCGCAGGCTGATAAGTTAGCCTGTAACATCCGCGAGGAATTATCTAAGGGTAGAACAGAGAAGGGCAGGGTTTACGAGTAAATCATATTTTATTTAGTTGTTAACACCATTCGTCTTGATGAGATTAAGGTTATTATAATGAGTGTTAGTAGCCCGAATGTACCCTGTGTAGATTTTGGGGATTTAATCGGGTCTTCAACTTTTTCAGAGTATAAGAGATTATATCCGGTACCGGTTTTTTCTAGGAACAGTAAATGTGTTTGATGAGGTTCAAGGATATTCGCTGGGATCTTGAGTGATAAACCTTCTACATGGCCTTTGGAGTAGAGCGGGTTTACAGTCTGGGAGTCGGTTTTTAGTATTCTCTCGACGTTGACGGTTGACTCGAGAACTCCTTTCCGGGTTCTTGTTTCTATTATTTTTCCCTCTATGATGAGGTCAGCTGTTTCCCATCGTCTAATCATAGGGGGTAACTCTGCTCTGCAGGAGGGTACTGTGATTAATACGGCGACCAATATTATCTGTAACCACTTAACCCTGTAACCGGGTCTCATCCTGATCTTTGACACATTAAAGGACAATTTAATAAGACCGTCACCAGATACAAAACATATGTTTGACGTATCCATTATAATCGGTAGCACATCAGACCAGGAACTAGGAGATAAAGCAACAAAAATCCTGGACGAGTTCAAGGTAACGTACGATCTTCAAGTAATATCAGCTCACAGAAACCCTGCCAAGCTCTCAGAATACGTGAAAAACAGCCCAGCCAAGGTATTCATCACCATAGCGGGTCTCGCAGCAGCTCTACCGGGTGCAGTAGCAGCGCAAACCATAAAACCAGTAGTCGGGGTACCCAAGGAAGTCAAACTTGGTGGAATGGATAGCTTACTCAGTATCGTCCAGATGCCCACCGGGGTGCCTGTGGCCACTGTAGGAATTGATGGCTCCAAGAATGCTGCTTTACTTGCAATTGAGATCCTAGCGTTACAGAATGAAAAACTAGCTGAACAGATCCATAAGTATCGGGAACGCAGGGCTAGGGGCTAATATTGTACTATTTAGATGCTTATTGAATTACTAATTTCTATTAGTTTTTATAGTTTTTTAGAGTGCGTATAAAAATGGTTACAGAAAAGGAGATAGGTTAGTAGCTCTTGGGTTCAGGGTCGCGTTGTAGACTTCCACATGTGCAATGGATACTGCCGCTGTTACGGGGACGAACAAGGGTTGCTACGTCAACCTCCACTACCTCGACGCCAATGCTCTCGAACCATTTGGTTGCCTTGGGGTTTCCCTCGTTTACCAATATTTTTCGGGGTTCAAGAACTACGCCAGTGTTTGGGGCTCTTTTCACGTAGGGTATCCTAGGGTCTCTGGTCTTTACTTTGACGCATACTTCTTCCGGTGGATCGATGAACTCCCAGTTCATCTCTTTTTCCATCCACTTCTTGAGGTAGGGGTCAATCATTCGCGGATCCTGTACGGAGGTGTGCCGATCTATAAGGCTGTAGTGGCTTGCGGCTATCCTTGAGCCGTACCCGGGCTGGAGTCTTATATCTACGTCGGGGTCCTGTTGTTTAATGATGTTAGCATACTGTCTGTGACCTGACTCGTTTGCTCGCATGACCTCGGGTTCCTGGGTGTTGCTCCGTGGGAAATGTACGCCTATTATAAGGTGTTTCTCGTCTAACCAACCTATGCTTCCCCCCTCGGCCATACCGTTATCCATTATCATGCCTACTACGGGGCAACCCAGCTCCGCTAAGGTCTGGTAAGTGTATTTCTCCTCACCTTTTCTGATCCAGTCATACATTCTGAGTATGATTTGTCCGTATACGCCGGGGTGGCATACGTCGTCTGTGTAGATGGCTTTGACTTGGTAAGGGGGATCATTGGTCTCTGGTTTTCTGATTACTACTTCTACGCCCTCGGCCTTGTATGCGTCCACGAGGTTCAGGTGGTCCTCCACCATCTCGTCTAGGGGTATTTTCTCCGCCATTCTCCACGCTGGTAGGTGGCTCTCATGGGGGGGAAAAGGGGTTTTCTTGCCTATTGTCTCGAACTCCGGGCCTGGTCTGTGTAGTAGTACTGTTCTGAGTTTCCCTACGTTGGTGTTTGCTTTCCATTTTCGGCCCCATATTTTGTCCATCTCGTCCTCAAAGTTGCTCAGAACCTGGGGGTGGTATTTCAGATACTGTTCCCTGAGGCTGAGACCGGTGTTTTGTTTGAATCTATCATCGTCTACCGCCATCTCTGCCTGGAACTCGCCTTCACTTAGCGCCATAGAATCATCTAATGTTACACGGTTCGGGTATTAATTATCATGGGTGGTTTGGTGCCCCAAGGGGAGCACAATAAGGGTTTGCTGTTTTGGGGAGGCGGGTTTACGTTTGTCTCCTCTTGGCTCCTGTCTCGGGGCGAGTAGAGTTATAGTTCGGAGTCGGCCTGGAACGGGTTTACTGGTTGTTCGAGCACTGTTTTGAGAACTCTTAGGGCTTTTTTTAGACTGGATTCTTTTTCTTTTTTCTTCGTCATCGCGATGGGTTTTGTTTGTGAGTCTCGGTTTTAAACGATTTTTCAGATTTATACCATAATTAGATCAGAATCTCCCTGTATTAGGGTAGGTTTTAAACAGGAGTTATCTAGATTATGGCTAGCTGGTTAGCAGATGTCCCAGACGCATCGTTATACTAAACATGTTATTCAGTGGCTGATAGCTGGGTCACGTGGTGGTGTGAACAGGGGCAAGATTTTGTCTACGATTAAGGAGGACCCTATGAACGCTAATCAGCTTAGCGAGGCGGTTGGTGTTGATTATCGTACTATAAGACATCACCTAGATGTGCTTGAGAAGAACGGCATGATTACCAGTATGGGTCCACGCTACGGTACCATGTACTTCGTCTCCCAGAAACTTGAGGCATGCTGGGATGATTTTGAAGAGATTTGGAATAAAATTGGAAAAACTCCTAATAGTGATGGTGATTAGCAAGGTGCAGATGAATAAGAAACAACAGGTTGCGGTCCTTATTATCGCGGTCTATTTCGCGTTTAGTGTTGCTGCGAATCTAGACCAACTGGTGATTAGCGAGGATGAGGTATTGTTCAGAATTCTTAATGATGAACGTATACTGGTGGACCCGGATCTAGATGAACTAGATCAAGAGAATCTACGTATACTGAGTGGCCAGATAGCGACGTATATGAAGGGCAAGATACTGGTATCTTTAGTTAACACAATTCTCCTAGTTTACTTGTTCGCTAATTACTTAGATATGTATCGAAGTACAAAGAGTAGTTTTACCTTGGGACTGGTATTTCTCAGCGCGGCGTTGCTGAGTTATAGCTTGTTCACGAACCCAGTGTTGTTGAGTGTTACCAGTGGCTCGGGCAGGTTGCAGATTGTCCAGTATTTTAACTTCCTACCTGATCTGTTAACCACAGTGGCGTCTACAATTTTGATTTATTTGAGTCGCCAATAGTAACCATACCTGTTTTTCAAGGGGATCGGGAAAAAGTCGTTTGTATCGTGCACTGAAATAGCGGCTAGTACGTCTGAGTTATAAAAGAGAATTTTCATTTGTTCAAATGGACATCGTTCAAGAGTGTCAGTAATTATTTTTTTTTTGCGTTATAGTTTAATAGCAATACCAACATTCAAATAAGCAATTCCATATCCCAGCTCAAGCATGCCGGCAAAAGTTTCATTGAAATAATACCTGCCGCCAATGTAAAAAGCGGATGTAAAACGACTGCCGGCCGCTGAGC
>CAZAQI010000012.1:0-33268 GCA_964487465.1 uncultured Candidatus Bathyarchaeia archaeon | reverse complement strand
CGATTAAGTTTAATCTCTCCTGAGGAATTCCTTTTCGACGCATTTGATCCAGTATACGGTTATACGTGTCGTCAAGGCTCTTGATATCTGGATCCGCTATATCCATGGCCATCATGCTAAGACGTGTGGCCCCACTGTCAAGGAGTTCTATAGTGTTATCATGTTTCATGAAATGTTCTACTATGTTGGTGCCTGCTCCTCCTAGTCCGACCATGTGAATTATGCTACTGTATCCTAGTTCGCTCATTATGTTCTCTCCGTCTCTTTCAAACGTGTGTTAATCTCGTCAAGCCTTTGGGCGAGTTTTCTATCAATCCTTGAGGCACGGCTCTGAAGTGCCTCCATCTCTCTTATCTGGTCCTCTACCACCATTTTAAGGAACCCTAGTCTGCTATTTGTGCGCACAAATAGCACTATTCCGAGGACGGCAATTACTGTGAGTCCTCCCACTGCGGGTATAAAGTATTTTTCCCTCCAACTTGGGCCAACTTCGGTTGGGGGCATCTCTACTTCAAGATTGTTAAGTAAATCAATGGCGGACTCTACTAAACCTTGATCCGCTTGGTCCTCTGATAACTCGATATAGTTTTTATAAACCTGTATGAAAGCCGGGTCAACATTACCTTCTTCGTATTCCTGTAACTCGGCTTTTTTTTGCTTCAACAAGAAACGGTAGTCATCAATCACATTGTCTATTACAGTTACTGTGATCTGATCATATTCTGTTCCAGCGGGTCCATCGAGTTCTATCAACATTATATCAAGGGGATTATGAAGAGAAACCCCTTCCCCCGTGAATATCGTGGCATCGTTTTTAATCTTACCAGTGGCAGTGATCTCGTAAACACCCTGGTCGTGATGCATTTTTATGGTTCTGGTGGCAGGATTGAAGTCCTCGGTTCTTGGAAATTGGGGTCCTACTTCCCAGTAGACGGCTTCCGACTGTTGGAGCATGTAATTTGATAACGATAACGTCAGTATTGCACCGTCCACAGTCTGTCTTAGATTTAAGGTGAATGTGATCTGATACTCGTCACCAGCGAGCACTGGGGCGTTCTGAAGCAGCTCTCCTGTTTCTGAATTCCACTCAAGTACGGTTTGCCCTGTGTTGTAATTGATCATGGTGTATTCTTCTATCCATGGAAGCGTACTTTGGGCTTTTACTGTAGGTGTTACTGAAAAGATTAGAGTTACTATTAAGAGTAAATTGATTTTTTTCACGTTATCGCCCCTTCTGTTTACTTTGCCTTTGATTGATGATTTAAATTGTGCTGTATGAGGTTTTAGATATTGCCATAAGCAGAGATCTTTGTATTCATTTATACTATTTGTAACCAAGGTTTGATTAAAATTATTTAGGGATTAGCAGAATATTTCAAACCCTATACACATATCTTGTTCTATGGTTGATACGATAATCAAGAATGGACTCATCTACACAATGAACAAGAAGAGGAAAATAATAGAAGATGGATCATTAGCTATCCAGGAGGGCAAAATACTAGAAACAGGTAAAACCGAGAAAATCGAAGCAAAATATGATGCTAAAAATATAATTGATGCAACAGATAAAGCGGTTCTACCAGGGTTCGTTAATGTACACACCCACCTTCCAAGTATTTTCGTTAGAGGAGTCTACGGAGTGGTCCGTGAAGGGCTATATCAGGTTTTATTCCCGGTGAAGGAGTATCTGAAACCTGAGCACTGTTACAAGTTGGGACTAGCTTCATGTATTGAAGCCTTATCCACAGGAAGTACCACAATACAGGAGACCTACAACTATATGGACTATTTCGCCAAGGCTGTGAAAGAAACAGGAATCAGAGCAGATCTAGGGGAACAAATCGCTGAAGCAGATTATCAAGCCATTAAGGATGGTGTCTACAAGTATCTCCCAGAACAAGCAGAGGAAATGCTGAAAAGAGCAACCTATTTGAAGCGAAGATGGGATGGAGAAGCGGGTGGAAGAGTCTCGGTTAGTTGGGCACCACTGGCCCCTGATATGTGTACCCCATGGGTATACGAGGAAGTACTAAGGCAGCATAAACCGGGTGAAAAGATTAGCACACACGTAGAGCAAAGTATGCGAGAAGTAGAACAAGTGAAAAAACTCTACGGCAAGACTAGCGTCGAACATCTAAAAGATATGGGGGCGCTAGGCCCGGATCTAATCGGCGCTCACTGCATATATAACACGGAGAAAGACCTGCATCTTATGCAGGATGCGGGGGCATCAATTCTCCATTGCCCCAGACCTTTCCTTTTGGGGGGAACTACAGCGCCTCTGGCCAAGTGGATGAAAATGAATATTAAAACAGGTCTGGGAACAGACAATGTTTTCCACAATATGTGGGAGACCATGAGAACCGCGATATACGGGGCGAGAACACGAGAAAAACTGGGTGAATCGAAGAGCCCAAGCTACTACGAAGTACTTGAATTAGCTACAATAAGAGGAGCAAAAGTACTTGGAATGAGTGAAAAAATAGGTAGTCTAGAACCAGATAAAAAAGCGGATATCCAGTTAATAGACGTAAAAAAGCCCAACATCTTACCAACCGCAGATATCACAAGTAGCCTCGTATTGTATGGGGAGGCAGTAAACGTGGACACGGTGATAGTCGATGGAGTGATACTTAAACAGGACCATGAAATGACAAACTTTAACATGGTACAGATATTGGATGATGCACAAGAGATAACCATGGGCATCTGGGATGCCCTTTTCGATGATCGTCCTGAGCTACGAAAACTGGTTAAGGATTAAACCGTTCTCCCCTTCTACTTATTGTATCAGTTTTTATATTGCACCGTATCTCCGGAGAATAATGTGAGTTTAGGGTTAATAGTCAGTACCATTATCAACGTGAGTATACTGGTGATGCTCTGCATAGGATTCACCTTCACCTATATGATGGAAAAGTTCCCTAATTTCGCTCACACAAGCTATGCCAGCTTGGGAACAGTTGTAACCTATTACTTAGTTAGATTTTATGGATTTAACCCGTACTATACTTGGCCCATATCCGCTGTGATCGGAGGAATACTGGGCATTATACTCTATGTGATCATAGTAAAACCAATTAAAGGGAGAGCATTCAGCGAGATTACACTCACATTCACATTCTACATTATAAGTCAGATTATCAGTAAAGGACTAGCCATGTTTAGTTTCTGGCTACTTGTGGATAATCAAATCCGTAGCCACGGATTCAATCTCTATAATTATGATTACAGGATTTATGGGATTCAAGCTATAGCAGTAGTTTCTCCAATAACAGTGGTCTTTGTAGTTGTCCTGTTACAGGGTTTTCTGAAATGGTCTAAGCATGGCATCGCGATGAGAGCAACAGCTGAGGATGAGACTTTAGCTCAGAGTCTTGGGGTGAACATTAGATATATGCATCTTTTCTCTTGGTTTATATCCGGAGCATTATCTGCATTAGCTGGCTCAATAATATCAATGTGGCTTAGTACCAGTGTGGATTACAGTGATACTTTATTAATCAACGTAATGGCGGGGAGTGTGTTAGGGGGTTTAAACAGTATAACAGGTGCCATTATCGGGGGAGTATTGACAGTAACGGGATCCAAAGCAATAACATGGGGGTTAATGAAGAAAATCGGTGGAAACATGGGTGTATATGAAGGGCTCATACCCATTATATTCCTATTCGTAATACTGATCATTGAACCTCAAGGGTTGACGGCAATAAATCCTCATAAAATATCTATAAGAGGAGCTAGAGACGTCTGGATCAGATTCAAGAGAGGTATAATAAACGTGACTTCAACGGAATAAACAGGTTTTCACCGAGAACATGTTCTTTAAATGGTAAACATATGTATGGGTACTGCAATGGCTTCCTCGATAGAGTGCCCCCAATGCGGTAAAATTCATACTATTGACGAGTATAATGAAGACAGGTTCTGCAGAGAATGCAAGACCTACTTGAAAACTGTGTCAAGTGGAGAGGCGGGTAAGAGTTGGAGAGATCTCTTCCCGTATGAGCCTTATCCTCAGCAAGTTGAATTCATAGATGATGTTAAAGATACAGTAGCAAAAGGTGGTGTACTTATAGCGGAGGCTTGTAATGGATTCGGTAAGACCATTAGCACACTCAGTTGTCTACTACCAACGGGAAAACAGATAATTTACGCTACCAGAACCCATGAACAGGTCAGACAAGTATTATTAGAACTGGAGACAATCAATGAGAAATCAGGGGAGAAATACTCAGCGGTAAACCTAGCTAGTAGAAACTTTCTATGTATAAACCCTGATTGCAGTGGGTTACCAAGTAACGAGGCGCAGGAATTATGCCATAGCCTAAGAAAAGACGGAGAGTGCCCGTATACTCATGAGATCGAGAGACTTCCAAGTGGGTTACCGGTTATAATGGGTCGAAAACAGCTGATTAAGGAGGGAAAGAGGAGAAACCTGTGCCCATATTATCTCTCTCGACAGATAATGCAGAAGGTAGACGTTATTGTTGCTCCTTATCCGTATATCTTCAACCCAATGATCCGGTTAATGACCGGACTTGACCTTGAGAATAAAATACTGATACTCGATGAAGGACATAACATCGATCAAGTAGGACAGGATATACTTAGCGATACATTATCAGAGCGTGTCTTAAGTGCTGCAGCTGAGGAGATAAGACTAATCGGGAAATCCCCTAGATACATGCATAGACTGGGAGAGCACCTACTGAAAAGGGGAGAAGAAAAACCCAGATTAGTTGCACCCAGCGTATTGGAAGAAGAACTAGAGAAAGCCCTCAGAACAGATATACATACATTCATAGAGGGGCACGCTCCCCTCGTGGAGAGCATAAAGGCGATGAAGGTGAAGAATAATAACCCGCCGGTAAGCTCCCTGAACGGTGTGCTCACATTCTTCGAGTTACTGGAGTCAAGCCATAAAGGAAAATATGTAGGACTCTACACCAAGAACTATTACGGTGCACCTGTAATTGAGTACAGATGCCTCGATCCGAGTCTCGCCGTAGAACCAGTAGTTAAAGGCTCTGACGGGGTGCTGATAATGAGTGGAACCCTGAGCCCCGTCGATACATTTTCAGAGATCATAGGGCAGGAAAGAGCAGAGAAAAAAGTCTACCCCCCCATCCAGAAATCAGAGAGAATCAAGATGACCATAGAGAAAGGGGTTTCATCGACCTACCGAGAAAGAACAGACCAGATGATCACCAAGATGGGTAGAATAATATCAAAAGACCTTGAAAACGTGAAACAGGGAGCACTCATATTCTTCACTCAACGAGGATTCATGAATAAATGCATCAATCTCTGGACAAAGAAAGGCATAATCCAGAGACGAAGGGGGTTAAACTTCATGAACGAGAAACGTTTCTTCAGAGAAGGAAGAGACGCATCACAAAACAGAGAGGTTGTGAAACGCTATAAACGAATGGCGGGGAACATAGGTGGAGCAGTACTCTGCTGCGTCTTCAGGGGAAGAAACAGTGAAGGGAGTAACTTCCCGGGCAACCAGGCAAGAGGAATATTCCTCGTGGGTGTACCCTACGCTAACTATGGTGACCCATTGGTGAAGGCCCAGATGAAGTATTTTAACAAACAGAAGAGGGGGCTGGGTAATAAATGGTATACAATGGACGCCTTCAGGGCAGCAAATCAAAGCCTAGGAAGAGGTATAAGGGGACGAGACGACTGGTGCCACTACTGGATGCTAGATAGACGCTACTATGAGCACCGGAACCTAATCAGTAAATGGGCTATGGGGGAGGGTCCAACAGTAAGAAACACGACTGGTAAAAACCTGGGAGGGTTTAAGAAACTGAAAGAAGATGAGACCATCATAGAGATATGAGTTATAATCAAGTTCCCACAAACATATCCCCATGACCAAGCTATCAGAAGCCCTAGAAAGGGTAAACCAAGACAGAATCATCGAGTTATCAAAGCAACTTATTAAGATCCCCAGCGTGACAGGAGAGGAAAAAGAGGTAATGGAGCACGCCCGAAGCCTACTTGAGGATATAGGGGTTCATGTGGAGATGCATGGATCCGAGGAACGTCCAATAATCTATGCGTGCATCAACCCTGAAGCGGAGAAACAGATCATATTCAACGGGCACCTTGATGTGGTGCCCATAGCAAAACCAGACGCATGGACAAAAGACCCATGGACCCCAGTCATAGAGGATGGCAAAATCTATGGTAGAGGCTCCAGCGACATGAAATCCAGCTGCGCCACAATGATCCACCTATTAGAGATACTAAAAAACATGGATCTAAACATAAGCGTGGGAGTACATCTAGTACCAGACGAGGAGAAAGGAGCAGAATCAGGAAGCAACATACTGGTAGAGAAAATAATCGCGGGAAATCTACGACGTCCAGACTATGTGGTTATAGGGGAACAAAGCAATCTACAGGTTAGGGTAGCTGAGCGAGGTATGTTCGGCTTCCAAGTAAGGTTCTATGGTAGAGCAGCGCATACAGCGGCGTCAAGGGTAAATGGAGTAAACGCGATAGCAAAAGCAAGCAAAGGAGTGCTTGCTCTAGAACACCATATCGACAAACATCATGAATGGATAGGACACCCAATGCAAAGCGTAAACATAATTGAAGGAGGAAAAGTCTCCAACCAAGTGCCAGCCGAGTGCACCATCACAGTTGATCGCCGCTTAATAATAGGCGAAACCGCTGAAGACGTAGTTAAAGAAGTAACAGCGGACCTTGATAAAGCGGGAAAAGACGATCCCGACTGGAAATGGGAGATAATAGCCCCTAAGGATCAGGATGGAAACTGGGAGTATACGCCTGCAAACTATACTCTACCAGACTCCGATCTAGGTAAAGCATTCATGAAAGCAGTCAAGGCTGGGATAAATAAAGAACCAGAGCTATACGTCACTTGGGCTGGAAGCACGGATGGAAGACTCTACAGACATGCGGGAATACAGACTATAGGGTTCGGCCCCATCGGAGCAGGAGCCCACGGGGCAGACGAGTTTGTCTTTATCGATAGTTTGGTAAAAACCGCTAAAGTATGGCTAGCAGTAGTATTGGAGTTATCTTAGATTAATTTGAAGCTATAGCCTCAACCAAGTTTTCCATCAACTGATAATTATCCGCAGCGTTTATGTAAGGTTCCATAAGCCAAGACAGGTCACCAAAAGCGATGACACGTGAGTCTCCAACCTTGTATATTGCAACTGTATCATATTCACCCGGTCTCTCTGTAACTGAATTATACGTGGTTTCAGGTGTGGTGATATATCCTCGGCTCTTAGAATAAACAGGTCCAGCGGTGTAGAATACGAGTTCCTCAACATTGTCTGAAAGGAAACTATCCCGGATATCATCCACAACTATGTTTCTATAGAAACCATAGTTCTTCTCCATATCATAAAGGTACCCGTTACCATAATGAATACCCCAATGATCACTGAGACTATTCAAAGGACCTTGAAGGGTACTAACGCTGAGGAAATCAGAGCTCCCGTCTCCGAGTAAAATCAACATACCTCCACGGTTCACCCAATCTCTTATGGTCTCATACTCATCATTAGAATAGTACATACTAGGACAAGCTACTACGAGTGCCTTCGTCTCGTTGAGAGCATCCTCAAGACTACTCCAAGTCTCCGCATATCCTACATAGAGACCCTCCTCGGTTAGTAGACGGGTGAATACATCCAGTATCCATGGACCGATAGCGTTTCCATGAGTAGCATCCACCAATACATCTCCACGGACAGAGGTTACTTCCATTGGCTCGGTTTCATTCTGGGATTCGCTGCTCTGAGACAATATATCCTCAGGTATATAGAGATAGTAAAGGGCTGGTGGGGGATTTTTCTCATTTAGCTCATCGACTGTTGGATATCTAAGTTCTACAGTCTCTGTATTATTGGCCACACGAGCGACCAGTGACTCCACTTCGTAATCATCAAGTTCAACCAAATCAGCCGCATACTTAATGGCACTCTGCTTTGAACCAAGAGAATCCACTAACCCATCATCTTTAGCGTCGGTTCCAATCCAGATAGATCCTCTAGTCACAGTGCTCATCGGGATAGTCAAAGCATCTCCACGCCCATTCTCAACGGCGTCACTAAAACTCTTCAAGACAGTTGTCAAGTCGAAGGGAAATTGTTCGGGGCTGAAGCCTGTAATCTTATTTGGTCCGGTCTCAAGTGTTTGTTCGCTTGGAACAACCCACCCGGGACCAGTACCAATGACACCCACATTACCAACCATAGCAGATGGAAGAGAAACAATATGATCAGCAGACACCGCGATATAGTAACCACCTGACAAAGCCATCGACACGGAAGCAACAACAGGTTTATCGCTCTTCAACTCAAGAAGATCGAGGTAAACCTGCTCAATGAGATAAGCAGAACCTCCAGGGCTGTCTATCTCCAAAACTATGGCCTTTACACTATTATCCGTGAGGGCTTCCTCCACGGCTGATGACAATATGCTAGCGTAACTGGGATTATCAATAACACCGTAAACCTCTATGACACCTATTGTTCCTTCTTTACTAACCGATATGTCTTCATCTGGCTCCCAGAAAAAGAGCCCAATAAAACCACTAACCATGATAATTATAATTATAGCCATAGCGGTCTGTGTTCTATTCCAGTTACGTTCTTCACTCAAAGGTAACCCTCTTTCCACCTAGAATAAACAGTCTCACTTAAAACCTTACATCAAATTTAAACCCAGCCAACCCTATCAAAGAGTATTCCGTGAAAAAGAAGCCCACAATAAAACTGCCCAAGGAGCCCGAGACTTTTAGTCTATTCGGAGATCCATTGTATAAAACACCCCTACGTCCAGAGATAATGGATAAACAGAAAAAACTATACGACGAAGCATTAAAGAACTGGGAAGAAGACCCTGACAATGCGGATAACATAATCTGGCTGGGAAGGAGAACAGCATATCTAGGTAGATTCAGAGAATCAATCGCCATATATAGTATGGGGATGGAAAAACACCCAGACGACCCTCGAATGTACAGGCATAGAGGTCACAGATTCATATCCCTGAGATTCTTCGAGCAAGCCATCGATGACCTTGAGAAAGCCACGGAGTTAATCGAGGGAAAAACAGATGAGGTGGAACCTGATGGTATACCTAATGAGAAAGGAGTACCCGTCAGCAGTCTTCACTTCAACATATGGTATCACCTAGGATTAGCATACTACCTAAAAGGAGAATTTAAGAAAGCTACACAAGCATATGAGAAATGCATGCA
Organism: uncultured Candidatus Bathyarchaeia archaeon; assembly: GCA_964487465.1. Classification (GTDB taxonomy): domain Archaea; phylum Thermoproteota; class Bathyarchaeia; order TCS64; family TCS64; genus RBG-16-57-9. The sequence continues at coordinate 24,006 of CAZAQI010000012.1, read as the reverse complement.
GGTCTCAGAAATAGATGATAAAGTAATAGCAACCGCCCACTGGCAATACATGACTCTAAGACGTTTATCCATGGAGAAAGAAGCGGAGAAGGTTCTAGAAAGAATAAAAGCAGAGATGGATGTGATTGAGAACTTTCACTACTATAAATGTCTGCTTATGTACAAGGGAGTAATGTCTGCAGAAAACTTATTGAAGGAAGCTAGAGACTTGGGTGATCTAGGTATGGTAACAATAGGTTACGGCGTTGCAAACTGGCATAATTACAATGATAACACTGACAAAGCGGTTGAAATACTGCGCGAGATAATCAGCGTCGAGGGGTGGGCTGGATTCGGCTATATAGCAGCAGAAGCAGATCTGTATAATATGGGGCTACGCCCTAGCTAATTCAACATATTTTTAAGAATATTGTAACCGGGAAAACTGGAAAATTATTTCAGTAGAGATTAATCCAGAAAAAAACCAAAAAATATTGATGAAATCTGCTATAAAGTATAATCCAGATAACAAAGGTCTAAGAACCCTATTCCGTGAATGGCAGATTCAAACTCTTAAGGTTCTCTGGAAAACGCCAATGGAAACACTAACTACAAAGGAAATTTGGACACAGGTCAAGAAGAACGCTGAAAAAAAGGTCTCCAGAGCTACAGTATATCATTTCCTCGATGAAATGACCAAGAAAGAGATCTTAAACTATAAGACAGGCACTGGGCGTGGGGGGCAAAGAATCCTATTTTACTCAGAGTACAATGAACAAGAGTTCAGAAAATTAATGGCTAGAAATCTAATTCAAAGTATAAAAGAAAATCTGGTTCCATAACGGTAATTATAAGAAATATCCATAGAGCATTAGAAAGAAGTGTCACCGTGATAACAAACTTCAGATACTTGTCATTTTAATCAACTAAAATTGTTTGTTTCTGGGAACCGTAAATGGTTACATAGAAAAATAGAGTTACAAACATAGTACTAGCAGTACTAATACTATCAAACATATATGGTTAGTATCACTAGCCAACGCCTTGGTGCCACAGAGATACAGGACGGCATAGACTACTTTAACGGCTTTACGTACTAAAGTATTAAACGAGTATTGTGAAGGCTTGTACTCCATAGGATACTGGACGACAACTGTACTGGATCACTAGGTGGGGCAGAACATGATTGACGTCCCGGATAATGAGCTATGGTATGGAAACACGGACACAGAAGACGATGTAGGATACGTTATAATAAGTACATACAAAAGACCTCAACGAGACCACGGTATTCATAGTGAACGGGTACACAGCAGAAGATACATAATATGCATGCTACGCACTCAGAGGAGGCCTATTAGACTGGCTACAACACGTACAGGATGGAATCACCATAATATTCCAAGAGATAGATTATAGTGATCTACATCCAGTACGGTTCCACGTCCGAGAGGCACTTGGACCCTTCACAGAGTGCACAGGATTTAACACCCACTTCAAGACAGCGACTATTACATGAATCGGCTTGGGAAAATGTTCAAGCAACCGCTGACTGCCTCGGACTATGCTATAAACTCGTGGATATCGACTGGTGCGCACAGGTACATCCAGACCCATAGACACCCTATCCATTTTTTTCTAATTTATTCAATATTAGGAAGATTTTTCTACTTATCTGTACGCAACTATGCGGGAAACCATTTGTCAAATAGACAACTACTGGTAAGCAAGATTGAGAACGGGATAGTAATCGACCATATCCCCGCGGGGAAAGCCTTCCTCGTACTCAAACTACTCAAGCTACCAAGTGACGCCGAGACTCTTATCGCACAGAATGTGGAGAGCGGAAGACTAGGTTATAAGGACTTGATAAAAGTCGAAGGCACCTATCTCACCTCCAGCGAGATCGATATCATCGCATTCGTAGCACCCAACGCTACACTCAACATTATCCAGGACTGGGAAGTAAAAGAGAAAAGAACCATAAAACTCCCAGAGAGCATCAAAGGAGTCTTCAAATGCCCAAACCTACTCTGCCCAACCAACAAGGAATTCACAGCACCAGTAACCAGTTTCAGGGTCGAGAAAGGTGAGCAATTGGAGGAGACAAAACTCCACTGCACCTACTGTGGAAGCATAACATGGTACGGGTCTATTCTTGAAAATATTGAGGATGAGAGCTTTATCCTCGAAGGCAGAGGACTGGTATCCGAGGAAAAAATAGAGAAAGTGTTCCTAGAGGCACTGATAAAAGGAGGAGCCCTACGGTTTCCACCCAGCCCAGACCAGCCCTTCATACTGAAGAGCGGGAGACCTAGCCCATATTTCATAAACCTTGGCGCATTAACAGACGGAGAGAGTCTAGCCAGAGTTAAATGGGCATTCGCCAGCTACATCGCCCTCCTAATGGAGCGCGGAGAACTACCTGACTTTGACTACGTGTTCGGTCCAAGTTACAAGGGAATAAGTCTGGCGACGCTAACCTGCGAGGGTCTTAACGAACTTTACGGCATGGATAAACGCTACATGTACGATAGAAAAGAGGCGAAAGAGTACGGTGACCTAAGCACTGATCGTGTGCTGGTTGGAGCCAGCTACTTCAAACCAGGTCAGAGAATACTCGTAGTAGATGATACAATCACTACAGGAATAACCAAGATAGAGACCATAGAGAAGCTAAGGTTACTCGGCGACCATGAGATCGTTGGACTGGTTATCGCGGTTGATCGCCTTGAACGCCTAGGCGACAAAGAGGATATCGAGGAAATCAGTGCCGTTGAGTACCTTGAGAACGAGTTAGGGCTCAACGTGTTCAGCATACAGAACATCAAAACTATCTATGACCTCATCCAGGATAGCCTCGACGAGGAGACACGAAAACTCTGGATAGAATACTATGATAAGTATGGCGTATCAAAGCTTGAGTAATATACCCCACTTTTTATGCACCCCTTAAAGAACTCAATACATGAAAGAATATGATGTCACGGTAGTGGGCAGTGGAAGCGGTATGTCCATCGCTGAAGCAGCCATCAATAAGGGTATGTCTGTAGCTCTCGTGGAGATGAGTAAACTAGGGGGGACATGCCTAAACACCGGTTGCATACCTTCCAAGATGGTGATCTACCCGGCGGATATTGTTAACCAGATAAAACACGCTGAAGAACTTGGGATAAAGGCAAGCATCGAGGAGATTGATTTCAAGGGTATAATGAAGAGGACACGTGAATTCGTTGCACATGATAGAAACCCGATGGAGGAATCCATTAACAGGATTGAAAACCTAGATTTTTACCCGGTTAAAGGTGAGTTCATCGATGACTACACCATGAAGGTGGGAGAAGAGACAATAAAAGCAGAGAACATTTTCCTGGTGAGTGGGTCAAGACCAAATATTCCACCTGTAACGGGAATCGATGAGGTATCATACTTGACGAGTGATAACGTCTGGGAGATGGAGGAGAGACCCGAGAGCATGATAATAGTGGGAGGTGGCTTCATAGCATGTGAGATGGCCCACTTTTTCTCCAGTATGGGGGTAGAGACCATTATCCTCAGCCGGAGCCCGAGACTATTGAAAAACTCAGAGCCGGAAATATCGGAGATATTGACTACTAACCTGCGTCAAAGAATGCGCGTCGAGACAGGTATCGAAGTTACTGAGGTGAGAGAGGTTAATGGGAAGATAAAGGTACTAGCTGGGAAGGATAATGAGACCCATGAGTTCTCAACGCATATACTGTTCCTTGCTACGGGTAGGAAAAGCAATGCAGATTTATTGAAAGTGGAGAATACCGGTGTTGAGGTTGATGAAAGAGGCTTCATCAAGGTGGATGAGAGCTACCAGACCTCCAAGCCGAGGATATGGGCATTCGGGGATACTATTGGAAAAGCCATGTTCAAACATGTCGCGAATAAGGAAGCTGAGATAGTGTGGCATGGCTTCAGTCACGACCATAGTCACCCATTAGACTACGATTTGGTGCCTTACGCTGTTTTCAGCTGGCCACAGGTAGCTTCTGTGGGTCTAACAGAGGAAGAGGCTCGGTTGAGGGGACTGGACTATTATGTTGGGGAGTATAACTATAGGGATACAGCGAAGGGAGCCGCTATGGCTGAGGATGATGGATATGTTAAAGTCATCTTGGAAAAAGAGGGTTACAAGATTCTTGGAGCACACATTGTGGGTCCATATGCGCCTATATTGATCCAAGAAGTGATCAATGTGATGAATGCTGGGGAGGGAACAGTCTATCCAATAGTTGACGCTATGCATATCCATCCAGCTTTACCAGAGGTAGTGCAGCGGGCTTTCTACAGTCTCCGGGAACCTGAGACCGTTTAAATAATCCCATTTTTAAACTATATTTATTCTGTTGAGTGAGATGAGTGAGTTAAAAATAGGGGACCCGGCGCCTGATTTTTGTCTGGAAGACCCGGATAGGGGCGAGATCTGTTTAAAGGACCAGAAAGGGAAATGGGTTGTACTGTATTTCTACCCTAAGGATAACACCAAGGGGTGTACATTGGAAGCTCTAGAGTTTACGGCAGCTGAAGATGAGTTTAGGGAGAAAAACGCGGTAATACTGGGTGTTAGCCCAGATAGTTTGAAGAGTCATTCCCACTTTAGGGATAAACATGATCTATCAATAAACCTTCTTAGCGACATAGATAAAGAGATACTCCAAGCATACGGGGTCTGGCGGAAAAAGAAGATGTTTGGCCGTGAATACATGGGGGTGGTTAGAAGCACATACCTCATAGACCCGGAGGGAAAGATAGCCCACAGTTGGCCCAAGGTTCGTGTAGAAGGCCACGTTGATAAAGTCATGGAGAAGCTAAAAGAACTCCAAGGATGAAAAATGAAGGTAACAGAGGCAATAAAAGTGAGACGGGCTTACAGATCACTCCAACCAGTGGAAATAACAAGAGAACTTGTTGAAGACCTAGCTAGTCACGCACAGTTAATGGCATCCTGTTTCAATAACCAGCCGTGGCGCTATGTTTTCATATATGACAAAGAAAAACTAGTGGAACTCTTTACGGCTTTATCAAGGAGTAACAAGTGGGCAAAACAAGCCTCAATGATTATTGCCGCTTTCTCAAAACCAGAAGACGATTGCCAGATTAGGGATAGAGAGTATCATCAATTCGATTTGGGGATGGCCACTGCAACAATGATCCTGAGGGCGACAGAGATTGGGCTCGTAGCCCACCCCATAGCAGGGTTCAGCCCCAAGAAGACCAGAGAGATTCTCGGTATACCAGAGGAATATAATGTGCTAACACTCATTATAGTAGGGAAGAAAATGGATGAGCTTCACCCCAGTTTAAACGAGAATCAAGCAAAAACCGAAGCTAAACGCCCAGCTAGAAAACCATTTGAAGAATGGGCGTACCACAACGAGTACACGGACAAATAGAAAATGTCGCAACCAAACAAGTTAATCTATGAGAAGAGTCCTTACCTACTCCAACACGCATACAATCCAGTTGAATGGTATCCCTGGGGAGAAGAAGCATTCAGAAAAGCACGAGAAGATAACAAACCCATTTTCCTAAGCATAGGCTACTCAACCTGTCACTGGTGCCACGTAATGGAGCGTGAGAGCTTCATGGATAGGGAGGTAGCTGAACTAATGAACGAGTCGTTCATTAACATAAAAGTGGACAGGGAGGAACGCCCGGATATCGATGGAGTATACATGCAGGTAGCTCAAATGCTTACAGGGGGAGGAGGTTGGCCTCTCACCATAATAATGACCCCGGAAAAGAAGCCATTCTATGCAGCCACATATGTCCCTCGTGAAAGCGGCTTCGGCATGGTAGGGATGCTAGATCTAGTGTCACAGATCAAACACTACTGGGAAAACGAGAGAGAAAGACTGGAGACCATTAGCCAGAATGTTGCAAAGAACCTTGGCTCGATGAAGGGAGGAGATGAGGAGCTCACCGAGAACGTGTTTGACACCGCGTTCATGCTTCTCAATGAGTCCTATGATGATGAATATGGTGGCTTCGGTTATTCACCCAAATTCCCCACACCCCACAGATTATTATTTCTATTAAGATACTGGAAGAGAACCGGAAACGAGAAAGCACTAGAAATAGTTGAGAGAACCCTAACAGAGATGCGAAAAGGGGGAATATATGATCACATAGGATATGGTTTCCATCGATACAGTACAGACCAGAAATGGCGTTTACCCCACTTCGAGAAAATGCTCTACGACCAAGCCATGCTCTTAATGGCATACACAGAAGCCTATCAGGCTACCGGGAAACAAGAGTACCGTAGAACAGGAGAGGAAATAATTGCCTATGTCCTAAGAGACTTAACATCACCCTATGGAGGATTCTACTCAGCTGAAGACGCGGACACAGAAGGAGAAGAGGGAAAATTTTATCTTTGGAAAACAGAGGAACTGGAAGAAATCCTAGACCCTGAAGAATACAAACAAATAACCGAGTACTATAACTTGAAAGAGGAAGGAAACTATCAGGAAGAAGCGACAAGAGAGAAAACCGGGAAAAACATACTATACATAGACGACGAGTTAAAGGAAACCAGTGAGATAATCAGGGCAAAAAACAAGTTATTCACAGCTAGGGAAGCGAGGGCCAGACCTCTTCTTGATGACAAGATACTAACAGACTGGAATGGATTAATGATCGCAGCCCTCAGTAAAGCAGGGAAAACATTCAATGTAAAAGAATATCTGGGGGAAGCAGTAAGGGCAGCGGAGTTTATTATCGGTAGAATGTGGGACGGGAACCAGTTATGGCACAGATTTAGGGAAGAGGAAGCAGATATCTTAGGATTCCTGAATGACTATGCTTTCATAATTTGGGCGTTAATCGAGTTATATCAAGCAACATATAAGGCAAGATACCTGCAGACAGCGACAAAAATAACCCAGATAATGATCGAGAGATTCAAGGATACAGAGGGAGGCTATTATTTTACGGCAGAAGACTCTGAAGAATTACTGACTCGTAGAAAAGAACTCTATGATGGAGCCATACCAAGCGGGAACTCGGTTGCTTTTTACAACTTGATCAGGTTATCAAGGTTAACAGGGGATATGAGGTTTGAAGAAGAGGCGCGTAAACTATCCCGGTTTTTCTCATCAATCGTGTTGGGGCAACCACACGCCTATACTATGTTCTTAACAGGACTAGGCTTTGCTTTTGGACCAACATCGGAAATAGTTCTAACAGGAGATAAAGAGTCTCTATCTGGCGTAATCAATACGCTATCAAGCAAGTATCTGCCTAACACAGTGACACACATTTGGAGCAAGGAGTTAGCCGAGATAATACCATACCTAGCTGAGATCAAACCAACCGAGAAACCAATGATCTATGTATGTAAGGGATTCAAATGTGATCTTCCAACAGATGACGTTGAAAAAGTATTGAAAAAGATTGAAGAAAAATAGTAGAGAAAATTACTTAGTGGTAATAGTGTATCTTACGCCGATGGGTTCAAGCGTTTCGTCTATTTTTTGGATTAACGTCTCTATCTGATCAACGGTTGGTTTCTTAAACCACTCATAGTAGAAATCGTATTGGCCTACGCTCTCACCGCTCTTGCTAATGAGGGTATCACACCTTTCTTCGCTTATATCATCGCCAAATATGCTCATTACATAGTCTACTGAATCTTGTGAGCCTCCCATACCTCCTGCGCCTGGAACGCCTCCTGGACCTGCAAGACTACCTAGTCCAAGTGTAGCCTCGATAGCTGTATCCATGATGCAGACCTCGGGGAAGTCAAGGGCAACTTCTCTCAGAGCTTGTAATGCTTCCATTATTGGCGGACCGTAAAGTTTAATGTAACTTTTCATAAAAGATCCATTAAAATAGTTTATTTTGGTATTATTAAAGGTTATTTGATTTGATGAAAATAATAAAAATACCTGATTTAGCTAAGCGTTTATTGTTTAGCTATAACCAGGTGAGAGAAACATCAAGTATAGTATAAAATGTCTTTACTCAGAAACTGCTTTAAATGCTCTAGACAAGTTACAGGTATGGTACCACCAGAAGCGAAGGGATTGTTGACATTCTTTTACTACAAAGATCTGAATAAGGCTGCGGACTTCTATGAGAAAATAATGGGGTTTGAGCTTGTTCAAGACCAGCAGTGGGCAAAGATCTTCAAAGTACAGGAGAACTCTTACATGGGATGTGTTGATGGTAACGTTGGTTATCATAAATATAGTGATACGAAACCTGTTATGCTGACTGTTATCGTTGATGATCCTGATGCATGGTATGAACACTTTAAGGAAAATAACATTGAGACCTTGAATGAGCCTCACGATGATAAGGAGCTGAATCTTAGAATATTCCTTCTGGAAGATCCGGAGGGATACGTTATTGAGATACAGAAATTTTATGAACCAATCAAATAATTCCTACCTTATTTAAAAATAAAAACCCCCATATTATCAAAAACTGCTTATATGCATAGCATGTATCTCATACACTAGCTAATAGAGATTCTAAGATTAGGAGTTTTCAAAATGAGTCAATTAAGTACAAAAATAGAGACTGCAGTCACGGAAAGCGCGTATGATGCAGTATTGGCGATAGGCGTGGACAATTTCAGTTATTTAACAAGGACAGTTCTGCCTTTTGCAGAGTATTATCCATCAAGAATAGCCGCGGCCTTAATACCTAGAGAGGGAGCACCAGTGGTGATATTACCCAGAGACTGGTCTCAGGCGGTGAGGGATCAAGGTTGGAAGGGAGAAGTATTGGTGTATGACGAGAATAAGGGCTATGAGACAGGGGCGTTTGTCAAGGTAGTAGAGGAACTCATCGTAGGGAGGGGGCTTGAGCAGGGAAAGATTGGATTTGACGCAGCTAGGTTCTCCAAGGGATTGATGGACTCATTATCAGGAAAAGTATCTAATGTAGAATGGGAGCCAGTGGACCCCCTAATTAGAGACCTCAGGATAGTAAAGACCAGGGAGGAGATAGGGTATATTGAGAGGGTGTGTAAACAAGCGGATAGGGGAATCGTGTACGCTTTGATGCACTTGGAGGGAGCTGTTGATTCCCCTGGTTACACCATCCAGGAGATCACAGAGCGGATCAGAGTCCATGTGAACGAGAATGGTGCAAGCGGAGTAGGCTTACTAAACACGGCTTTCGGAAGCGAGGGACGGATCTATTATACACCACAGAAAGGCTGGGTGAAAGATGGTGAACTCTTCAGGATGGATGTGAGTGCCCATTATATGGGGTACTGGACTAATCTGGGTAGAATGGGGGTAACAGGTAAGCCGACGCCGGAGCAGGAGAAAGCTTACCGGGAAAACCTTAGACTCAAAGAGACTGCATTGGAGATGCTGAAACCCGGGGTAGCCTGTAACGAGGTCTATAGCCATGTGGCTAAGGCGGCGGAGAAACAAGTAATAGGATTCTGGAAGGAGCCCGGGATAGGCCATGGTGTGGGTGTTAGCCACCATGAGGCACCTTACCTTAATCTGAGCTGCGGCACCGAGTTGAAAGAGGGCATGGTTATCGCCCTTGACATATACACTTATGGACCCCAACGGGAACTGGTTCATAACAAGGATGTTTATGAGATCACGGGGGATGGATCTAGGAAACTCAGCTGGTATAGAGAGTGGGATGAGTTATATCATGTCTATGGGATGAGGGCTACACATTAGGAGGGGTATGAGTTGAAGGAAGAGATAATTGAGAAAGTTAACAAGGCTTTAGTAGAAAAAGGGTATGATGCTTTACTGGTTTTTGGGTATGATAACATACAGTATCTCAGTGGAGCACATATTCACTTCCCGCAATCATTCCCAGACAGATATATGGCTGTGTTCTGGCCGAGGGATGATCCGCCTACATGCATAACGCCCCATGAATGGGAGAGCAGTTTCCTTAATTTGGCTTGGATGAATAAGACAAAGACATACACCGAGAAGCCGGGAAACCCAAGCAACATAGTCGAGATAGCGACCTTCCTAGCGAAAAACACGGTGACCAAAACCGGAAAAATCGGTGTAGATGTTAACAGGATCTCATTAAACCTGTACAATAGATTAGAAGCTGATCTAGGAGACTTTCAGCTAGTCCCCTGTGATGACTCTCTGAGAGAATTAAGGATCCAGAAGACAGAAGGAGAAATAGAGCTCATAAAGGAGATCGCGGGAAAGACTGATCACGCTATCGCTGGACAGGCTCACCATGTACTGGTAGCCCAGGCATCAGGTGAGATGAGCAATACTGAGAATGTCAGGATCCATGCTTTAGAGCGGGGGCTGGATGAGGTTGGGCACCACGCCATCGCACAGGTGGTAGCCGGGGAAAACGCTCAAAAGTTTTGGCCCAACGCGCCTATGTATGGGATAGGTTTTGATAGAAAACCTCGTCACCGTGAATGGATGCGTATGGAGCTGTACGCCACGTTGAAGGGGTACTGGGTGAACGGGGCTAGGATGCTCGCCATGGGTGAGATGACAGAGGAACAAAGAGCAGACTACCGGAAACTGGTGATCCTCAGAGAGACAGCGGAGAAGAGACTAAAGCCCGGGGTCAAAGCAAGCGAGGTCTATATGGCAATCAGGGAGGCTGCCTCAAATAAGGGCATCAACTTGGAGCCAAAGATTACGCTGGGGGCAGGAGTAGGTGTATCAAACTTTGAGCCACCGTATATCTCGGGTGCTGATGAGACGGTTCTGAGACCGGGAATGGTTGTGGTTTTTAGCCCCGTTGTTCATGGCTCCAACGATGAGTTATTGATGAACAGGGATGTCTTCATAGTTACCGAGGAAGGTAACGAGATCGTTGGATGGTGGAAGGATTGGCGAGAACCATTCATCTGTAACTATACCTACTAACCCAACTTTTTTACGGGTCTAATTACTCCACAACCCTATATGTCATTCAGAGTACAGGATAGGGTAATTGAAAGAGGAGAACGCGTCGGGGGCTACGTTAAGATAGGTGACGCCTCCACCCATGAGGTAAAGCTACCTTATATCATATTTAATGGAAGAGAAGCTGGGCCGGTGTTAACGGTTCTTGGGGGTGTTCACGGTGTTGAATGCGCCCCGGTTGAGGCTATCTACAGGTTAGGGGAGGATCTTAGCCCTGAGATGATTAAGGGTACATTGATCCTGGTACCAATCGTGAATACGGAGGGGTTCCACGCGAGGAAACCTTACCATAATCAGCTGGATCATCTTAACCAGAATCAGGTCTTCCCCGGGGACCCTGAGGCTACAGTAACTCGGCGAGTCGCTTATCATGTCTTTGAGCATTTTGTGAGTAAGTCAGATGTATTGATAGACGCGCATAGCGCGGATGTGGGGGAGGATGTGCATAGAGGTATCTATGTCTACGAGACGAAGGATAAGGAGCTTTATGAGAGGATGGTTGAGTTGGCCTCACTTTATAACCCTATACTAATCGAGTCCACAGGGATCAGTGGTAACACGGGTGAAGCAGTCAAGGAGTATGGTATACCCTGCTTGATGATAGAGTCTGGTACACCCTACCCTATCCGGGAGAAAGATGTACAGTACCACTATAATGGCGTTATGAATGTGTTAAGACACCTGGGGATGCTTGACGGGGAGGCGACCCATTATGATCCACCGGTGGATCCACCAAGCCAGCGGATATGGGCGGAGAAAGGAGGAATCTGGCGTAGGGAAGTGGAGGCTGGTCAAAGAGTGAAGAGAGGGCAAAAACTTGGCAGAGTCTGTAATCTATTAGGTGAAATCATACAGATAGAGAAGGCCCCTTTTGACGGCGTTGTAAGCTTCCTGAGGATCCATTACTCGGTGAACGCTGGGGACTCGTTACTCTGGTTGGCCAGAGTATAAACCCTATATGTTTTAATAAATTAGTTTCAGAATATCTTTTATAGAACCTGCTAGGTAATGCGAATCACCGGGATGCCTATGGTATATGATTTTCTCACCCTTGATGATGTGGAAGTATCCGGCAAGACCGTTTTCCTTAGAGCAGATATTAACAGCCCTCTTGACCCCAGTAGTAAGAGGATACTTGACGCTACGAGGATACAAGCGGTCATACCAACAGTAAGAGCCCTGAAAGACGCTAAACTGGTGATAGGGGCGCATCAGAGCAGACCCGGGAAATATGACTTTACGAATCTAATAAGCCACAGTAAGGTGCTCCAGATGTATCTTGAGAGACCGGTGAGATACACTAATGATATTATCGGAGAAGAGGCTCAGAGGGAGATCAAGGAGTTGAAGACTGGTGAGGTTCTCATGCTTAACAACGTCAGGATGCTGGAGGAGGAGAATTATAGGCGGCCAGCTGAGGAGCTAAGGGACACTGAGCTGGTTAAGACACTGAGTAAATACGTGGATATCTTCGTGAATGACGCCTTCGCTGCTGCCCACCGGAGCCAGGCTAGTCTAGTTGGCTTGAGCACAATAGTACCCATGGTGGCGGGTAGGTTAATGGAGCAGGAGCTTAAGGCATTAAACAGGGTACTCCATAACCCGGAGAGACCCAGCGTCTATCTGCTAGGCGGAGCCAAGGTGGATGACAGGATCCCGGTGATCAACCGAGTGCTCCGGGATGATATAGCCGACAAGGTTCTCCTAGGCGGCCTTGTGGCTGACTGCTTCCAGATGGCCAGAGGTAAGATGACGAAAAGGTATAAGGAGCTGGGAGAAGAGGAGCAGCAGCAGGTGAAGCAATGCAGGGATATTCTTGACGCGTACCCTGAGAAAATACAGTTACCTATGGATGTGGCCCTGGATGTTAAAGGAGAAAGAGTCGAGGTTTTCATAGACAGGATCACGGAGGAGCGGAACATCTACGATATCGGCTTGAATACAATAGCCCATTATAGCAGCACCATTGATAAGGCGTGTACAGTGGTTGCTGAAGGCCCTCTCGGCATGTTTGAGAGAAGAGGCTTTGATATAGGAACCAAGGAGCTACTGAGATGTATGGCTACATGCAAGGGTTATACGGTGGTGGGCGGCGGGCATATGGGTGGCCTAGCATCCATGCTAGGGGTAACAGACAAGATGAGCCACGTCTCCACGGGGGGAGGAGCCATGCTCAACATGCTGGCAGGGGAAAACCTACCGGTAATAGCCGCTCTCATGGAATCCAGGAAGAAATATGGTTAGACATATCATTTAATAACCTGTGTCTCATATTCGGTTCAGCGTGGGACCGTGGTCAAGCTTGGCTACGATACGTGGTTTGGGTCCACGTGATCCCAGGTTCAAATCCTGGCGGTCCCACCATTATACGCAAAACATTAAAATCCTATAGTGTGACTGAATGACGCGCCGGGTTGGCTGAGCGGTTTAGGCGGCCGCCTGCAGAGCGGCTCTACGGGGGTTCGAATCCCTCGCCCGGCTCCACTTTAAACCTGTTTCCCAGGTGTTGCGTTTTTACCTAGAATAGGCGCCTCTTTTGGGTTGAATAGGTGTCCGTTTTGGGTTGAAGATTTTCCGAACAGGGTTGTTTCCTGTCCCTGTTTGGGTAACAGGGCTGTTTCCTGGTTTTCCCCTGGGTACCCTAGGGGTGTCTGTGTAGCCGGGTCTTGGTTGATGAGTGTTTTTACCCCGGTGCTTATTTCAGTCACGACTAAAACTATGGGGTGGCTCGTTTATAAAGAAATTCTACAATATCCATAGAATGCAGGACATGTAATGTTTATTATGTTTTAATTCGTTGGGCTAGATGATATAGTGTTTGATATTAATGGTCTTGATTTAAATTAGTTGGTTTTGAGAAATTAAGAAAAAAGTTGATCTCTTAAGCCTCTTATCGGGTCAGCTAAACATCCTGATGGTTCACATATGCTAGTTTTGTGGGGTTTACCTGAAGGTGATAGTTGTTTTGCTGCTTTTGATCCTGGTTATAGAGTTAAGGTATGCGATACTATTTCCGGAAAATTATTGGTGTATAACTGGCAAGGGAAAGTATGACGCCTCCCATGCAGAGATGAAACCCCTCGTGGGGGGATGAGGTCGCTACGTTCGGGTGAGATGACTAAACCGTAGGGCGTGAGTGAATAGGCGCCGTATTCCCTACGGGGGGTAGCTCAAATAGTAAAAATGTCATCGAATAAAGAGCATAGGTTATATCAGGCACACCTCTCTTTCACTGGTCTTAATATCCTAGAAGTTCTATGTCTCTCAATGAATAAGGAGACCACTGAGCTTGGGGTAACAAGGGAAATTGTTCTTGTGAGTCTAGCTATCTTCTTCGCTGATGCAAGCCACAGCACTGTTATCCCCATTTTCCCGGCTTTTGCACAGCGCTTGGGTGCAAGCCTGGGTGTTCTTGGATCATATGGTTCGGTCGCGGCTCTTACCATGCTAATGTTATCGCTTCCCCTTGGAAGGTTATCGGATCGTTTTGGTAGAAAAAAGATGATGATACCTGGCCTGGTTTTATTCATATTGGTGCCATTGGGTTACATGCTCGCTTCCTCGCCCATTCACCTATACCCCATCAGGATCTTTCTAGGGCTAGCCGTTGGATTGATCTTTGGTAACGGTTTCTTACTGATGACCGAGTTATCTAGAGAGGAGAATAGGAGTATTGCTCAGGGCCTGTACATGACCTCTATGGGAATCGGGTTCACCATAGGGCCATTGATTGGCGGGTTTACAGCCAAGCGGTATAGCCCCACTACTAGTTTTCTCATCAGCGCTAGTCTGGGAGCCATGAGCCTCTTGACTCTATTATTTGTCAAGGAGACTAGTAGAGATAGGGAAGAGGAAAACCAGCCTGAGAGGATTACTTTATCATCTATTTTCATGGATCGCCAAATTTTGGCTGCCGGGGTAGCAAATTATCTAAACTCTTTGATGTTTAACGCGTTGACATTATTTTTCCCCGTTTATGGCGCAAATATCGGGTTCGATGAATCGGAGATTGGCTCAGGTTTTACGGCTAGAGGATTAGCGAGTACTGTCGTGCGTCTTCCTGTTGGTGCCTTGACTCAGAGGATAAGGGCTTTGTATCTCATGGTTTTTGGGCTTGTGTTATCCGCATTGATGATTTTCAGTTTATCCACCTCTGTTATCTTGGTGACTGTCACCTTCTTTATGGGCATTCAGGGTATCGCGTATGGGATCTACTTGACCTCCGGAAACGTGTATGTGGCTGTAAACTCTGATGAAGACTACAGGGGCACCGCTATGGCTATATACTCTATGTTTGGTAACTTTAGCGGCATAATTAACCCACTTGTATTGGGTTTGATCGCTGAAAACTTGGGCTCACAGAGAACATTACAGTTTGCCTCAGTGTTTACCCTGCTGGGTGTAGCACTGGTTTATTCTCTGGGGAGAAAAAAATGAGTTTTATCCTCTTATTCTTTTGAGGTCAACCTCAGCAGAAATGTAGCCGAATCCGCTCCAAGCGTTCGTCGAGACGATTCTCTCAAGTAACGCAACATACTTGTGGTACTCTCCTCGGAACATGTACTCGTTAGCTACACCGAATCCCGTTGTAACGAGGCTCAACTGGTCTTCCTCATCTTTCTCTCCAATAATGTCTTCAGGCTCCAGTTCCCCCTTGAACATCTTGAGGCACTCATAATATCCTCGGCTTACCGGGCACTTCATATCTGGTTTGATGAACTGCAAGACTTTTTGGGCTTCCTCATCGTAGCCCAGCCTCCTGAGGATAATATAGTTCCAGTAACAGGACATGATAATGTGGTCATCATTTACAGCGACATCAAGAAGATCATAGAAAGCCTTTCTCGCGTTCAACAGGTCTCCCTTGAGCAGATACCCTAATCCAAGATGATAGTAAGTGTTGGTGTAGAAGGTGTACTCAGTTGTCTCCTCCGCTCCTGCTAACCCGCTGGGTTCCATGAAGTCAGGTTTTTCCAGCATAAGGTCTATGGCTCTCTCTGAGTCCCTTATTGAGAAATCAAACATCCGTAGACTCAGATATCTATGGGCTCTATGCCTGAGGAACTCGGGGTCGTCTGGGTGTTTTTTCAGTGCCTCAGTGTAGATATGGATAGCGTCCCTGTATTTGCCTATATATGCGTGCTGCCTACCTAGCCAGAGGAGCTTCAATCGGTCTTCTGGGTCTTTTTCCCATTCCTCGTATGCTTTATTGAATTTGATTAACTGTTTGTTCTCTGGGTCAGGGTAGCTGACTGGGTTGTATAATGGTTCACCGAATAAGCTGAACCCCTCAGGGGTCTCGATCTTCATGCCTCATGGATATCTGGGTGTGTATAAGAAGTCTATCCTCAAAGCTCCTTGAGTCGGGGTACAGCCACGTACATCATACAAACTATGACTATCATTATACCTCCGAATAGGCTCTGAGCAAAAACCGCGCCATACGCCTCAGCTAGGGTGCCTAATGTCATGCTTCCTACTACGCCAAACCCGATGCTTAGCTGCCATATGCCCATAGCTCTTCCTCTTTGCTCCTCATCAACATTCAGCTGTAATAGTATCTGTGACATGGCGTCATGACCTGCAGCTGAGATACCTACTACGCCGATGAATATCAGGGCGAGGGCGTAGATCGGGGTATTTGCGTAAAGAATCAAGCCTACTCCAAACATTAGGAACATTGCCATGAGGAGTTTTCCCTTATGTTTAAAGTCTCCGAGGCTAGCCAAGGCTAGTCCAGAAAGCAGTCCTCCTCCAGATCTGAATGCATTGATCATACCGTTACCAACCGCACCGACCTTTAGTATATCACGGGCAAATACCGGTACCAGCACGGGGAAGGAGAACCCGAACATCTCACATGTGGCTGCCATCAACATTAAGGCCAATACTACCCTGTTTTTCATCACTATCTGCACGCCATCAGATAGGTTTCTCCAAATCGATAATTGTTGAGCCTCTCTCCTGGACTCGATGCCCTTGATTAGACTAACCAGCATTATTGAGACGATAAATAAGCCGGCTAACACAAAGAACGGCCACTCTTTCCCGTATAAATCGATTAATAGCCCAGCCATAGCCCCGCCTATGATTCCTATTCCCCTCATTCCCACTGCGTTGAGGGATATGCCGTTCATGGCGTTTACTCTTCCCACGATATCGACGATATATGATTGCCTTGTTGGGTTCTCGAAGGTACGTATTACGCCCCTGATGAAAATTAGCAGTAATGCGTGGTATAACTGGATCATACCTGTTGTGATCAAGAATCCGAAGATGAGGCCACAGATAGTGTACAGCATATAACAGATCATGAGCAGCCTCTTTCTATCCATCTTATCCGCCGTTGCCCCACCAATCATCCCGAATAACAGGTTAGGTGAGGATCTGACCGCCC
Organism: uncultured Candidatus Bathyarchaeia archaeon; assembly: GCA_964487465.1. Classification (GTDB taxonomy): domain Archaea; phylum Thermoproteota; class Bathyarchaeia; order TCS64; family TCS64; genus RBG-16-57-9. The sequence goes on along the minus strand of CAZAQI010000012.1, from coordinate 6,720 downwards.
AGAATAATCCCAGTGAGAGGGGGGAATCCGTTAACGCTAATACGAGCCACCCTGATGAGACATCCATCAGCATGTCCCCTAGCGAAGCAGTGATTGTTGTCAGGAAGAGTAGGGAGAAGCTCTTGTCACTGAATGGGGTGAAGAATTTTCCAAGGACCCTGCTTCTCCCCGACTCATTCTCCACGCCACATCACCTAGAATTACCCTGATACGGTCTAATGGCATATTAAACCCCTTGGTGGTCCAAGCCGTTACTTCCTGTTGTACTTTAATACCCGAACAAGTATACCCCATAAAGTCGAGTCGAAGAGCAATGAAGGAAAGGCACATGTTGGTTGATGTCGCTCTTGGCAGAGCCAAGGCTGACAGAGTAGTAGTAGACGGCGAGTTTCTGGACGTCGCAACTGGGCGCCTAAAAAACAATGTAAACATCGCGATCAAGGGAGAACGTGTCGCAAAGATCGGGGACATAGATGACACCATTGGAACCGAGACCCAGATAATCGACGCAGACGGGGTCATAGTCACACCGGGGTTCATTGACGCTCACTATCATATCGAGTCCTCAAGGCTCAGCCCAAGCCGGCACGCACAACTGAGCCTACCATATGGCACAACATCCCTGTTTGAGGGAAGCCATGAGCTGGCTAACTGTCTAGGACTCGATGGAGTCAGATATTTTCTCGACGAGGCAAAGGGACTTCCTCAGCGAATCTATGTTGCTCTCAGCTCGGCTACTCCTCCTACACCCTTTGAACGCACAGGAGGCTATATCGGCGGAGAGGAAGCCCGCTTAGCGCTCAAATGGGAGAATGTGACTGGCATCGGCGAGATCATGGATTTCACTAACCTGTTTGGCCACGAGGAGCGTCTCTGGGATGTAATGGAGGCAGGAATGGAGGCCGGCAAGGTTCTCGAGGGACACGCCACACCGGAGCCTCCGGAGGCAGACGCCTTCATGGCTACAGGCATCAGTTCTACTCACTTCACAGGCAACCGTAGACAGGCCTTGGATTTACTTGAGAGGGGGTGCTTCCTTGAGATAAAGGCTCGTGATAGCAGAGACGCTATCCGTGGATTGGTGGAGGAGGATATCGACTGGCAGATGGTAGGGCTCTGTGTCGATGACCGTCCAGCCGAGTTAACCCGCAGGATTGGGTTATTAGACTATGAGATGAGGATAGCCATGGAGGAAGGGCTAGACCCGATAACCACCTATCAGCTAGCCACCATCAATAACGCACGTCACTGGCGCCTTGAACATGATATAGGAATACTCGCACCGGGCCGCTACGCCGACATGCTGTTCATATCGGACCTCGATAAGATTGTAATCGATAAAGTATTCACCAGTGGCTTGATGGTCGCCGAGAATGGTAGACTAACTGTTGAGATCAATATCCCTCCTATGCCTGATTACGTACGTAACAGCATCAAGATACCCAGGGCTCTAACACCCGATGACTTCAGGGTCAAGGCACCTCTTGATCGGGAGACAGTAAACGCTGCAGTCTTACCTGCGAGATACTTTAGCACCGATCTCGAGTCAATCGTGACCACGCTCCCCGTCGAGGATGGTTATGTCCAGCGAGACCTGAGCCGAGATATAAACAAGATAGCCATCGTAAACCGGCATGGGAAAGGTTTAGGTGTATCCTTCTGGAAAGTAGGATACCAGCGTGGAGCTGTCGCTACAAGCGTACTTCATGATAGCCACAATATCTCGGTTATTGGTGCAAATGACCATGATATGGCTATGGCGGTAAACCGGGTTGCAGAGATCGAGGGCGGGATAGTCGTCGTTGATGGTGGAGAAGTAAAGGCTGAGATATCGTTACCCATTGGGGGGATTATGACTGACCGCCCTCTTGATGAGGTTATCACTGCTCTGGATAAGATAAACATGGAAGCCGAGCAACTTGAGCCAAATGAGCTTGGAGCCCATCCTGTAGACTCTCAGACATTCATTTTCCTAACCTGTTTCCCATGGGGAATAGTCTTGACTGATAAGGGGCTCTATAACGCCCGGAGCGGTGAGAAGATCCCTTCTGTCTGGTAGAAAGGGCTTTGTTAAATAGAAAAGGGATGTGGATTACTCCACTTTTTTCATTGGTTCTCCGCAGCACACTAGGACACCCGGTCCATTCTAAAGAACCTTGACCTTGTTACCACAGATCTAGCCCAGATAAACCTCGTTACCTCTGTCCTAATTATAGGGTACAGGCTCTCGTTTTATACTCTACCCGAAAACTCTATCTGGGGGGCGGTAACTCGAGGATAAACCCGCCTTATTTTAATGAAGGACCCCATAGAACAAGCCAGTTGCTATCTCGATCTATATCAAGACGGTGAGCAATCTACACCAAGATAATAGGAGGAAAGCGGATAAACCGCAGAAGCAGTTATTTTCTTTAAAGAAGCACAAGTAAAAATGGAAAAAGGTTACCCCTGACGAGGAAACTAGAGGTAATAGTTATCGATGAGGCCTATAGAAAAGTCAAGCTATCACCAGACCTGATGGAGCCCCCTGTAGGAAGAAACTACTTGAAATATTTAGCGGAGACCGCTATCAGAGACCTCATGGGAATAGAAACAGCTCCCAAGGGTCGATACCTAGATACACAGAGTCCCTGGTTATGATTTAATAAAAGATGATCTCAGGCCCAAGAATAGGTTTGATGCTTCAATTTAGCTGCGTTTAAAGCTGAGAACCCTTCAGTATAGTGATTCAAATGAGGAATCTTAAGGCACCTGGTTTACTGATTCTATTATGTCTTCTACCCCTGATAACTGTAAATGGTTACCAGACCCCTATGGAGGTTATTGGAAACGCGGGTAGCTACGCTTTCAGCAGTGGACAGTATACGGTGCAGATGTACAGTGATGGGTCAGGGGAGTCGTGGAGTGATCGTCCAGTAGTCTATTACACATATGTGGCTGAGCGGGATGGTGTTGTTTATTTCTCAAGAGTGGTTGGAGAAGGGGAAAGCCCATTCATATTGGGGCGTTTTCCGGGGTCTGAGTGGGGGGAGGTTAGTGATGGCTTCGAGGTTAATAGAGGCGACGTTGTTGAGCTTAAAATTTGGCCATATGGATCCTATGTTACGAGAGATGAGAACCCGAACGACGAATACTATGAATTGATTTATACTTACGCCAAACAAACGGGGTACATCAAATACACCTTGTTGTATTACGATGACGATTCATCCGGCGGCGAATCTGAGTTAATAGTGGATTTTGATTACTCACCTATATCACCCAGCCCCGGGGATCAGGTGGAGATTACCAGCAAATCCACTGTTGAGGGCGCTGAGATCATCTCAATGTCATGGTATGTTAATGGAGAACGGGTATTGGCTCATGAAGGTGAAGGATACTGGGTGTGGACGGCTCCCTCTATAGGAACTTACACTGTAGAGCTTGAAGTGACTGACAGTACCAGAAAAACGGATTTTCATATTGAGGAGATCACGGTAAAGGAGGAATCAAGCTATACAATAATTGACCAAGCTTTTACGAAGAGTATACAGGACAATGAACCCATGGGCAAATCGACAGGATTCAGGTACGGGGCTGAAGTAATTTTCTGGATGAAGCTGGGAAACGTGAAAGGATCACACAGGGTCTACGTTGAATGGGAGACCCCAAGACCAAACGAGATCATAGGCATCGAGTACATAGATATCCCATCTTCCACGACTCAAGGAAAAACAGAGTGGACAGAGTACACAGTTTCAGCGTCAATAAAACCGGGGGACGACCGATATGAACTGCTCTTCCGAGACCCGGGAGACTGGAAAACCAAGGTCTTGATAGACAGCGACTCCTATGAGTACAGCTTCCAGATAGAGAGTAACATCGTCCATGAGGCTACAGTGGAAAAGACAAAGTACACGACAGGCGAGACTATAACAGTTGAAGGGACGCTGGTCTTCAACGGGGCAGCGATCGAGGGAGCATCAATACGTCCCATCATATATAGGAGAGGAAGCTTTCACGATGCGCCACCGGAGATAAGCGTAGGAACAGATGGAAGATACAGTTTTAGATACAAGATAGAGCCACTCGACTTGGAGTCAGAACCTAGTGGACCTGAAGACTGGTCACTAACATTATCTCCGCTTATTGATTCACAGTACGGTCAACAGGATAAGGAGATCATGCTGGAAGTTTTACCAGTCTGGATGACAATAAAGGACGCGAAAATCGTTCAAGTAATCGAGGCACCGGTGATAAGTGATGGCTTCTTCAATGTTCCACACATCGCAGCAAACAGGCAAGCCGGGGTAAGGGTGCTACTGGAGTGGCATGGATATGAGGAGGGCTTCATGTTGCCGGAGCTTGATGTCTACTTCAGCCAGGAGAACCGTGACACGGGTTCAGCATATACTACTACAGAGAAACCCGTAATAGTAGACGGCATAATATACGCTGATTTCTTCTTCACACTACCTTCAGGCCTGTACATGTTCTCAAGTGAGATAGACCGAGACGGATTCTATATCAAACAGGAGACTAGAGAGGCAAATATTGACGCCCTCTCATGGGAGCAGATATGTCGCTCAAAAAAAATGGAGCCACTGAAGCTAAAATTTATGTTAATCAACGTAAACTGGGAGAAACCCGGTATTCAAAGCGATGAGATAAGATGGATAGAGAAACAGAAACAGGTTTTCAAGGATACATATCCGGTACCATTAGAAGACATGTATTTTGAAGTCGCCAAAGATACTCGTACTTTCCCCGATTTAGGGGCAATCGGGCTAAACAGGTTTACCCTAGGCAAAGCCCTTTCCGTAGTATCATATTATGAGGGAAGTAAAATAATTGGAGTAACACCTGATTCACAGAATTACTGGAAACCAGAGGAGTCCGGATACAGCGAATACTATATGAGGTCCCCGCTACTGACAAAATACATTGACACAGTATCCCCTTACAATAGTAGAATGGTTCAGGTAAAATATGGTGCACAGCCCGGTGTATCCGCCCACGAGATAGGACACACCCTAGGACTATACCAGTATTATGGTGAAGAACAATACCAGCTACACCCACCCTACGGAGAACAATGTTATGGATTGATACTGAAAGACGGCGCAATATACAATGTCTCAAACAGAAACGAGGTGAGAGAAGCCTTCCCAGAGAAACGACCAAGACCGGGAATAGCTATGTGTTTCATGGGAAACAGCCCAGTATTTGTACAACCGGCAGGCAGACGCACATTCGTCACGACGTGGATATCCGATGACTCGATGCCAACTCTATTCAAGTCATTAATGGATCCCCCGCACGAGAGAACACTCCTAGTGATGGGGAGAACATACGAGAACGGTACAACGGAATTCGATAACTTCTACCCTGGGTACGGGTTACCAGACAAACAAGACGAAGGCGCATACACGGTTGAATGCCAAGACACCGGTGGCAACGTATTATACTCAAACAAATTCGGAAATGCACCAGTAGAGTACACTGACTTCGTCATATCCGTAGCATACCCGGAGGAAACAGCGAAGATAGTCTTGAAACTGAACGGAGTCATAGTTGGGGAGGCAACACCCTCCCCGAACACCCCAGTGGTAACACATGTAGAGGTTAACGGGGGACCAATAGTCAATATAGAGTGGGAAGCACATGACCCAGACGGCGACCCCCTCACCTACACAGTGCTCTATAATTATGATGAAAGAGAATCATGGGAAGTCGTCGCGGTAAACCATAAAGAACAAAGCCTAGAAATGGACTTGGAAAAATACCCGGGCTCATACGCTAAGATCAAGGTAATCGCTAACGATGGCTTTAACTCAGGGGAAGGAACATCAGACACCCTAACGAAGGCCCCGATGAAGCCAGTATGCGCCATCACAAACTTAGATAACAATACAATATTAGATTCAAGAGAAGTGCTCCTAACCGGAGCCAGTCTAGACTATGATAGCGAAGTCAGTGAAGATCAGTACTCATGGTACTCTGATAGCGACGGATATCTGGGTAGTGGTTCAGAGCTCAGCACACAGCTAAGCCCTGGAGAACACTTGATAACACTGACCTTAGATGACTACACGGGTGACCCCGTCACAGACATAGTAAGCGTAAAAATAGTAGAAGCAGAGGCAACCCTATTCGAACACGTAGTAGCCTCACTGCTAGACTCAAACAACGACCCAATAGACCAGAAAAATCAATTCCACACCAGGGACAAGGTCTACTCATGGATAGAGATACATAACTCAACTGGAACAGAGGAGATTAGATGGATATATACTGGACCCAAAGGGATAACAGCCGAGGCAACTATAACTACAGGAGATACTGGCACCGTAACAGCGTCATCAGTACTAGACTTAGCATACTACAATGAAACACAATCAATCGGTGACTGGAGCATACAAGTATACATAAACTCTGAACTAGTCGACACACAGTCATTCACAGTGACGAAAACAAAAGAACCTCCTACAGGACTAACATGGTGGGGGCCATTCGTAGGCGTCTCAATAATAGTAGCCCTAATTGCAGGAGGCGTAATCCTACTAAAACGGAGAAAAAGACTAAAAAACTCTCAGACACCAACCTGCCCAAACTGTGGGCAAACAGCCACATGGATAGAGGAATACCGGCGCTGGTACTGTTACCAATGTGAGAAATACCTTGAATAATACTCTAAGTTTATAGGCAAGAAGCCTCGACAGAAGATCAAGAAGGTTACCA
>CAZAQI010000011.1:0-34651 GCA_964487465.1 uncultured Candidatus Bathyarchaeia archaeon | reverse complement strand
ACCGGGCAAACATGGGTGAATCTATTACCGCCTTACTTGAAGGGTATAGCAACTAAAATATTTACACAAATCATCTAGATATGTACCCCAGCGATTTCCTCCTGTAACCCACGGAGTAGAGACGAACGAAAAACTAAGAGGTAAAGCGTTCAAACCTATTGTACCTTCGATATGTTTTAATAAACAACTCGCAACTATAGGAATATGATAGATAAACTAATCTCATCAAAAAGAAGAGGATCACAAAACAACACAATCATATTTGCAATACTACTCGTACTAATAATCAGTGGAGGTATCTACTATATACTACAAGCCCCAGTAGACACCCCCGAAGGCAACATTAGCGACCCAAATAACCTAAACAATACAGTTGAAACATCAGACATTCCAGATTTCGAGATCATTTTAACTGGTCCAGAAGGATCAACCGTCAACTTAGGCCCATCAGAGTTCCAAGAATTAACAAAAATCGAGATGGAAGGAGGACTGCTAACCAGCGCAGGAAGCATCAAAGGACCATACACATACACGGGAGTCCCCCTAAGTGAAGTATTAACACTAGTCGGTGAGATCACAGACGCCAACAGTCTAAGAGTAACCGCCTCAGACGGATACTCCATGGTCTTTACATGGGAGGAACTAAACGGCGACTTTCTAACCTTCAACCCTGCCACAGGAGACGAGGTAGAACCACAAGAAGAACTAATACCCGTATTAGCTTACCTCGAAGACGGAGAACCATTAATCGAGGGCCAAGGACCCATAAGACTAGTCATTCTAGGAGAAGAAGGACTAATCAGCGAGGGGCATTTCTGGATCAAACAAGTTACAGAAATAGAGGTTATCGCAGCTATCCAAGAATACACCCTAGAACTAAATGGAACCATACATGAGACAATGGATAGAGCAACCTTTGAGTCAGGAACAAAATGCCCAGACACTCTACCTAACCATCAAGGAGTATACGTTGATGAAGATGAAAGAATCTGGACAGGGATGCCACTTTGGTTACTCGTCGGCAGAATCGATGACACTATCACTCACACAGCCAACGCATACAACAGAGATCTTGCAGACAACAATGCTTACACAGTACAAGTCATAGCATCAGATGGCTACACCGTCGAATTAAACAGCAGCTTTGTAAAGTTAAACGAGAACATCATATTAGCAAACAACCTAGATGGAGAAGCCTTACCGGAGAAGTATTGGCCACTTCGACTAGTTGGAGATGATCTCACCAAAGGCCAGATGATTCGAAACGTAGCTGAAATCAAACTTGTATTCGATGAGAATACAAACCAGACAACAAACGAAACATCGGAAGGCGTTGATGTTCCAGACTTTGAGCTCACTCTCTCAGGCGAAATGACAGAAGTAATGACCAAAGATATCTGGATGACCGCAACCACATGCCAAGAACTACAACACATCTACAGCTGGACCGACGATGAGGGTAATGAATGGGAAGGTATACCAGTATGGCTACTAGCTGGAAGAGTAGACGATGATAACGCACATGGACCAAACGCCTTCAACAGAGAACTAGCAACAACAGGTTATCAAATATCATTCATCGCCTCAGACGGCTACCACAAAGAACTTGAAAGCACCTTTATCTCCGAAAACAACCAGATAATCGTCGCGTATCTACTTAATGGAGAGCCACTACCTGAGGACGAAGCGCCTCTACGGCTGGTAGGTGAAGACTTGACATCTGGACAAATGGTGAGTGCGCTGGAGAGAATAGAACTCATATTTCCCTAGTGACACCTTATGAAAAAGAACACAACCATTATCCTGCTCGTAATCGGGGCGGTCGCCTTGGGAGCAGGATACCTTTTTTTAAATCAACCAGAATCAGGGGAAACAAGAACCCTAAAAGTATACTGTGCAGGGAGCCTACTATACCCACTGGAACAGGTCTCCGAGGCCTTTATGATGGAACACCCTGAGATAGAGGTTCACCTCGAGGGACATGGAAGCATTCAGGTTATAAGACATCCTACAGAACTTGATGATCCAGCTGATCTATTAATGGTAGCTGATTACTCCCTCATACCCGCAATGATGTATAATAAACCAGTTCCCGATATGAACAAAAACTATACAGATTGGTACATTCGCTTCGCTGGTAACGATATGGTACTAGCCTACACAAATGAGAGCCTTTACAAGAATACAATCAATGAATCCAATTGGTACAAGGTCTTAGAAGAACCCGAGGTAAAACTGGGTATAAGCAACCCAATCATAGATGCACTTGGATACAGAGCATTAATACTATTACAGCTAGCAGAAGAACACTATAAAGAGCCACAAATCTTCGAGAAAGTACTTGGAGATTGGTTTGACCCAGAATTCGGGACAGTTGATATCGGAACCAAAGTAGTAATATTCGTTCCAGAACAGGAGAAACCTGTAGAAGATAAAATCAGTGTACGCGCCAGTAGCGTACAATTAATACCGCTACTTCAATCCAACTCAATTGACTATGCCTTCCTCTATAAGAGCAACGCAGAGCAACAAGGACTCCCTTACATCACCCTACCTGATGAGATCAATCTGGGGAACCCTGAATATGATGAATACTATTCCAAAGCTCAGGTAAGGTTTCAACACGCCAGATTCCAGAGCATAGGTCTTGATCGACCGGGAAGAACCATTTACTACGGTTTAACATTAACCGAGACCGCGTTGAACAGAGATGACGCCATCTTATTAGCAAAGTATATCATAGATGGAGACGGAAAAAAGATCTTTGAAAACCTCCATCACCCAATATATACCCCATCCTATACAGATAACCTATCGGCAGCCCCAGAAGAATTGAAGCACATCCTCGAACAAGACCCATATAGGTGAAATATATGCGACGGGAAAGAATAGCATGGTTCCAAGTTTTCTCTACATTAATCGGAGCCATCCTTTTCTTATTCTTAGTAATACCCATCTTTACAAGCATAATTGGATCAGCCGACGGATTACCTGAAGCACTATCAGATAACCGTGTTACAGATTCTCTACTAATGAGCTTTTATAGCGCCGCCTTGGCTACCTTATTCAGCCTTCTTCTAGGAGTCCCACTGGCCTATATCTTATATAAACATGATTTCAAAGGGAGACTGATCATCGACTCTCTAATCGATTTACCTATATTGATCCCACACAACGCCGCAGGTATAACCCTGCTCTTCCTGTTTGGCCCCAGATCAAACTTCGGGGGAATCTTCAACTGGATAGATATATCGTTTGTAGATTCAGTAGCTGCAATAGTATTAGCTATGGCTTTTGTTAGCGCACCATACATGATAAGAAGTGTTCAGGATGCATTTTCATCTATTAGCGGCGACATGGAGGATGCAGCTCTTAATCTAGGGGCCTCTCCAATGAGAGTTTTTTTCGATATCTCATTGCCTTTAGCTGGTCGTGGGGTTCTTACAGGTTGTATGCTTACTTGGGCGAGGGCTGTAAGCGAGTTCGGGGCAGTTATGGTCCTAGCTTATTATCCTAAGACAGCGCCTGTTTTATTATTTGATGTGCTTGTGGGTGAAGGGTTAGCGAAAGCGTTACCAATTACCGGTTTATTGCTAATCACGGGTCTGATAATCTTATTTACATTTATAGTATTTAGAGAAAGATTCACCTATGCAAATGAACAATAAAGTACCTATGGAATATATTATGAGCGTTAGAAGATTTAGCAAAGACAATAATTGCCTTAATAATCATTCTTTTAACAATTAGATTGAATCTAATAGTGGACAACACACATAATAATAGACGAGGCAATTGGCACTATATTCAAGTAATTTCCAATTCCATACACAATCATTGAATATGTGTTTAAACTAGGAACCGAAATAGACACAGGTCAACCAAAAAGACATCAAACTCACGAAAGTAATCTATAAATCAACGATAACCTAGTTTGAACACATACTATTCAACTACACTAGAATAATATAAAAAAGATGGCAGATATCAATTAAAATAATGACACATTATCTTCAAAACCTAACAATATGACCTACCACAAAATAACACTAGACAAACAAGACTAGTACACCAATAATAGCAGACTACAGGGTTGAATGAAGTTAAACTCCGTCACACTACTTTGTTCTAGAATAGTGCAAGTTTTATTATAGCAATAAAAAGAGATTTTAGATGCTAACTGAATCCCAACTAGAAAAAACAATACAATGGCTCCAGAAACATGGATCACCCCCAGTGATTTACCTCACCCATCTTAACCTCCTAAAAGACGACCCAGAAACACACCACATGCAACAGCTATGGAGAGACACCCAGAGATCAAAAACAAGCCAAGAAATATTCAATAAACAGCGAAAGGATGGCAGCTGGTGCGATGGAGGTTCCTGGGCGTATAAACCATCATATCAACCAAAACAAGGGTACACACCTGTCAGTCCCAAATATGTAACAACAGCAGGGATACTAGCCAAACTAGGGGAAATGGGTTATACTGTAAAAGATCTCCGAGTAAGGCAAGCATCCGAATGGATACTAGACTGGCAATGGGAAAACGGAGTACTATCCGAAGACAAAGAGGCTCCACAAGCCCTCCGGGAAGACCCGGGAGCCCCCAACAACCCCTGTAGAATGAGCATACAACTCGAGGCACTGGCTAAAACCGGGATGGGCACCGACCAGAGGCTCCGTAAATCCTGGAAGTTAATGATAAAATGGAGACGAGACGATAATGGCTGGCTCCAGGACGGTCACCTTGACGGTTCAGTCTCGCCTTACAAGGCCTGGGACAGAAGCTGCCCTTGGGTAACATACTTCGCCACAAGCGCGTTTTTTCATTCAGGGATAAAAGAGTATAAACTAATCACCAGGGAATCTCTAGGATTCCTCCTGTGGCACATGAGTCAAAAAAATTCTGAAGACCTTAAACGGTTTTTCTGGCACGGCCACGAACCCATCAAGGAATTATTAATGTTCAGCATGGCTGGTTTTGACCCCAGTCACAAGGTAATCGCGGGCCTCCTAGCGTGGCTAATGAGCATGTATAACCCTGATAAAGCCTGTTTCAGATACACCGGGAAACCATATACAAAGATGACGAGAAGCAGAGACGGGGCAACAAGCCGAGTAATGAAATATCGAATGTATCACCAAGCAGAAGACGACTGGCTAACCTACTACGCATCCATGATATTCTCCAATTTCCTACGCAACTTCAAACTAGAGCGCATGGAACATTAAGAGTTCACCAATTTTTAATTTAATACTTCTATCTTACGAGAAAAGCGAATATGCTTGTTACATAAAGCTATGTTTAATCGATGATTTTATCTTCGTAAATCTATACGTCGTAATCAGAGTAAGATGAAGAATTTACTTAAAGAGAAACTAATGAGAGGAAAACAAGTAGTTGGATGTTTTGTTGGGTTAGGTCACCCAGATGTAACTGAGAAGCTAAGTAGAAAAGGATTTGACTGGCTATTAATTGACGGTGAACACGCACCATTAACTATCGAAACCATGCAAGTGATGCTACAAGCCATGAATGGAACAAACTGTACACCCATCATCAGACCAGCATGGAATGACCCTGTAATCATAAAACAGATACTTGATATCGGCGCCCAAGGCGTCCTTGTACCATGGGTAAACAACAAGGAGGAAGCATTAGCCGCTGTTAGAGCCTGTAAATACCCTCCAATAGGAATAAGAGGCTTCGGACCACGAAGAGCCTCATTAAATGATCCAAATTACAAGGAAACCGCCAACGACGAGATACTGGTAACCGTGCAGGTCGAGACAAAGGAGGCGGTTGAAAACATCCATGAGATTCTCAGTGTTGACGGTATCGATGCTTGTTTCATTGGACCATGGGATCTTTCAAGTAACTTCCTTGGACGAGTACCACCAGATTTTGATAACCCAGAGTACAGTGGAGCCATTGACAGAGTAATAGAGACTGCTAAGAAAAGTGGTAAACCTGCGGGTTTTTACTGTAACAAGGATAACATTGCTTGGGCTCAGGAGAAGGGTTTCACATATAATACGGTTGGAGAAGCAGACGATTTCCTAGATTACGGTGCATCCCTTGCACTGGAGGCTGCTTGGAAAAACATAGAATAAATCCCTTTCCTTACTATTTTCTTCAAACTAAACCATGTGTGGATTAGATTAGTCAAAGGAAGTAGAAACCCTTACGATTTTAACAATATACTTGTAAACAGACACATTCAAGATTCTTATTCTTAGAAAAATTATGTTATAACGCGGGAAATTCAATATAACTTTTACATGAGACCCTGTTGTGAAGAATCTTGTTTTATCACTGAGCTTCTTATTTCACCCGTTTCATCAACTCAACAAACTCGTTTGGTTTCTCAAAAAGTGGTCTATGACCAGAATTACTAAAAACAACCGATTCTTCTTCAAAACTTCAACCAGAAAATTAACCCATATATAAAATAAGAAAACATCTAGACCATGCAGTAGCCACACCTTTCTGGTATATGGTCTCTATATATTTTACCAGCAAACGGTTTAAACGATACAATAATGGAATCACGTCTGTCTGCTATTGTCTTTCGTTTCCAAATCGACATGGGCATCAACCCCGAGCAGACACCAATCAATTAAAAAAGACGCCGCCAAACAAGTAATATATATTTTTATTGGGCCATACGTTGGATCAAATCATGAAATGGACCATAATAATAAATGATGCACCATACGGCATCGAGAAACCCTGGAACGCCCTAAGACTCGCCTCAACAGCCGCCTCAGAAAACAACAAAGTCAATATCTTCCTAATGGGAGACTCCGTAGCAGCCGCCAAGAAAGGCCAGAAAACACCAGACGGCTACTATAATATGGAGAAGATGATAAAAGCACTAATTAGAAAAGGCGCACAGGTAAAAGTATGCGGCGCTTGCATAGACGCCCGCGGACTAACACCCACAGAGTTAGTAAAAGGCGTAGAACGAGGCAGCATGAAGATCCTCACAGAATGGATCACCAATAGCGACAAGGTAATCAACTTTTAAAACTAGTCAACCCAGAAAAGGAATAACCCTAATCTACTAAAAACCTCTCTTTTCCATTTAATAAAATAATGTTTAGTGAGTCCACTCAATTATCTGGATATCTGGACCAACCGCCTTTTTAATAGTCTCCCGTATGGACTCAAAATTCGGACAAACTACACCAATCGGATTACCCCTACTAATACATGAACAAATAACAATAGCCTCCGCGCCGCGATCAACCATCAACTTAGCCCTCCTACCCACGTTTTTCCCCGGACATCCTCCACAGCTTAAGAAACCAACTATCTCTACTGAACCTGTTTTTTCGAAAGCCATTTTTCCCTCTCTAGCCACTTTAAAATCAGTGTTCCCAGGGCACATATCCTCGGTCTGCCTACACCGTATTAATCCAACTTTCAACATGACCCAAAAACCTGAAATTGTTAATAAAAAACTTATGAACATATAATAATTGAAATAAGTATTAAAAATCACGTAAAAACCACAAAAAAACTCAAAGACCAATAATCGTCAAAACACGAAAATCTCAACCACATGAAAATAACAAGAAACAGGAGGAAAAGAAAGTAGACCAGATCAAAGTTAAGCTCAACCCTATACATATGCTCACCAACATTACACACTCCATGAAACTGCCCTCAAATACACGATAAGATGCAAACATCTTCCTAATAGGGAAACAAACCGGCAGCTATCCAACTAAACAACAAAGAGTTCAAAACGATAGAGACCCCGCCCCGACCATTCTCCATACACCAACTAGTAATCAACCCAGATATCAACATCATAGGCACAACTGCCATCAGAAACTCCAAGATAAACCCATAAAACCCAGACACCAGAACAGTATCCAGTAAAAAGAAGCCACCGTACTGAACCAGCAATACTCCGGAAAATAACCCAAACTTTGAAACAGCAAACCCTAGAAAACGTGATGCCTTATCCCCAAACCAAGTCGCCTCAGAATAAAAATGAGCCAACATAAAGGGTAGATAAAAAACAAACGCAGCCCATCGTCTTATTGTTAGAACCCGCATAATAGGCAAAATAAGCCTGAAACCAAACCCGAACAGGTACTCCAAACCAAGAACGAAGAGATACGAGAGGAAAAACAGACCAAACGCATAAAACACATCTTCACCCTCTATCCTGAAAAAATCACTTTTTTTCCAGTAACGAGAAAAAACCAAGAGTATCATACCCCAGATCAGTAGCCACCAAGCGATCGATGAACCAAAAATCTGAGGGGGAAAAGACAAGAAGTTACCTAGTAACATAGAGGGTATAAAAAAGATGAAACCAACAAGTCCATAGATTACACCCCTTCTCCAATCAAAATCAGGCGCACTCATAGGCTGCGCCCCAATTGTTGATGCTAGAGCCAAGGCACCCATGAAAAAGATAAAAGCAAACAGGATCAATCCCTCTCGTAGAAGATAAGACTGGGTTTTTCGAGCATTAACCTCATTGATCGCGTTAAACCAGCTCACCGTGGACTCCACCACCGAGGGGGAAACAGGCTCAAAAAGGTGAGAAGTATAGGGCATCAGCAACATGGTCATGGATGCTCCATGAGGATCACCCTTTAACTGATTAAGCTCAGGGGTGTGGAATGGAAACGTTGTCTCCAGGGATTCCTCGATTCGTTCCCATGTGAAAAGTACATCATATCGCCCAATTATCACGAGCGGATTCCGTGGCTGAGGAACCACAAACCCCTTTGAAGTATCATAACTGTTTGAACCGATTCCACCACCGATCAGCACAACACCATTCTCAGGAACCCCATGAGAAGCCGCATAATATACAGCCCCAGCCCCCATACTGTGTCCAATTAATCCGATATGAGAGTTATTTGAATACGTGAGAAGATAATCCGAGGCCCGGATAACACCAAGACTGGGATCTGATTCATCAATAGATCCGGATGAGCCACCGTGCCCCAAGAGATCTATACTCAGGGCTATATACCCGTCTTTAGCAAGCTCTAACGCCACGCCTGATAATGACTGCTTGCTATTCACAATACCGTGAGCAAGTAAGACACAGGGAGAGCCTTCCCTAGTCTCCTTTGGAGTATAAAGAACCCCGGTTATGCGGTTTTCACCCGGTATGACAATATTGGTTACACTCAACTCCCCATTAGAGGTGTTAACACGATAAGCCCCATACATGCATAGAACTGAGCACACTAATAATATAACCAAAAGTAGGCGTCTATTCACGCAAGAGAAAACAGGGCTGATAAATAAAAGATGTTAGATGGAATACAGCATGGACTCTTGAGAAACAATAGAGATCTGAAAGCGGTTAATAATCCCTGATCTCCTGTATTAGAACACCGTTCTCGGCCTTCCCCGCCTCCCTCTGTAAAAATGCTTCGAGCTAAAACCTGAAACTTTAAGCAACAACAAGCTGGTCACATGAGGCACTTTAGATATTATCAATACTCTTGTTCAGTGAATGACGCATAAAAATAGCTTTACAGGTTAGACATATGTCTCGAAAATTGCTCGTACAGAATTAAACAAGTTGACACATCAAAGAACGCTTCTACAAAGGTTAAAATCCTCAACAGTCAATAGCTCCAAGGGATATAATTGGGTTTCAAAGATAAGGTAGCGGTTGTAACAGGTGCATCTCGAAGTATTGGACGAGGCATCGCGTTAGCCCTAGCAAAGGAAGGTTGTACTGTTGTGGTTAACTATAGTAAAAGCCAAGAAGAAGCGATGGAGGTTGTCGATGAGATAAGAGAAATGGGAGGAAAAGCCATCGCGTCTCAATGCGATGTGTCCAAGAGAGAAGATGTGGAGAGAATGTTCACCGAAACCATAGAAACCTATGGTAATGTAGATATTCTCGTCAATAACGCGGGGGTTGCAAAAGGTGGTTCCATCCTTGATACAACAGATGAGATATGGGACTGGCACATGGCAATCAACCTCAAGGGAGTCTTTCTATGTAGCCAAGTAGCCGCCCGTCACATGGTTGAGAGAAAGTATGGAAAGATCGTGAATATATCATCCAACTCTGGTTTTGGAATAGCCATGGAGGGCGAGACAAGCTACGCCGTTTCAAAAGCGGGAGTCATCCAGCTAACTAAGAGCACCGCATATGACTTGGGTCCATATGGTATCAACGTCAACTGTGTCGCCCCAGGAGCAGTAGATACTGTAATGTTAAGGGGAAACAATACACCCGAGGAATACGAGAAAAAACTGCAGGGAAGAAGAGACAGGGCTTCCCTCGGCATCGTGGGATCACCAGAGGACATAGCCAACGCTGTACTGTTCTTTGCCAGCGACAAATCCAACTACATTACAGGGAAAACCCTATTAGTTGATGGCGGTCGAAAAGACTTTTTATAATCTTTCCTCAGGCATAAAGAGAATTCAACTAATCCATTTAAATGAAAACATCAAAACCACTTTTTTCACCTTCTTCAACCTAATATCCCAGAGTAGAGGATAATATGTTAATAATCATGAAAAACGTCTCTGGGATTAAAAAAAATCTAAGAAACATTAAAGGAAATATGAACTAATAGTAACGCCCACACACAGATAACAAACAGAATAAGTACACTGAAACATGGGAATAGGTTTTAAAAAAAGGCGTAACCGCAAACTCAGCTAGTATCATATGAAATTATTATATATCTTTGATTCATGTTACCATTCCTCAACCGCTAAATTAAATACAAGACAAAACTTCTCTCAAGTTGTTTAGCCGGGTTAGGATCCAAAACATAGAGACAATAAACGTCCTTCACATAGACGATGATCCAACCCACTTCGATTTTACCAAGATATTCCTAAATAAGATAGACCCCAACCTAAAAATAACCTACACCAACAATCCAGAAAAAGCCATACAACAACTAGACACCCACCAATACCACTGCATCGTCACCGACTACAATATGCCAGGAATGACAGGCATAGAACTAACCACCAAGATAAGAAAACACCATCAAATTCCCATAATACTATACACAGGCCACGGAAGCGAAAAAGTAGCCGAGAAAGCATTCCAGGCGGGAGTCGATGACTACATCCGGAAAGAACTGGATCCCAGTCACTATAAAATACTGGCCAAGAGAATAAGGAACGTTGTTGACAAGAAACAGCTAGAAATACTCTACGAGGACCTAATGGACCAGACGCACTTCGGCATCATCATCCTACAAAAAAACCAAATAGTATTCGCCAACAACTCCGCCTCAAAACTACTGGATAAAAACAATATCTATGAATTAATGGACCAAACACCTTTCCTAGACAGCCCCTACACAGAACTAGGAGACCATGAATACATATACAAGACCGACAAAGGTGAGACAAGGGTCCTAGGAATCTCAAACAGAGATATAAACTATAACGGAAAACCCGCCATCTTCTGTGTATTCTGGGACGCTACAGATAAACACCATCTCAAGATAAGAAACAAGATCAGTCAAGAAAGATTCAAAGCCCTAGTGGAGTTATCCCCAGACGGCGTAGCCACCTTTAACACACACGGATATATGACCTTCCACAATCAAGCATTCAGCAACCTCACCGGATTCACAGAGGAAGAACTAATCGGAAAACACATAACCAGCCTCAAGACCCTCCGCAAGAGAGACCTGATAAAATACTTGCGAAGCTTCGTATCTATACTAAGAGGGGAACAAAGTCCATCCATGGAATTCACCTACAACAGAAAAGACGGCTCACAGGGCGTCGGCGAGTCACACCTCGCCCTTATAGAGCTAAACGGGGTAAAAGAGATCCTCCTAATCGCACGAGACATCACAGAATCCAAGAAAAACGAAGTAAACTACACTACTCTATTCAACAAATCATCAACCGGTTTAATTGAACTGAATAACGAGAAAAAAATAGTAGGCATCAACAAGACCCTAACTAAGCAAACCAGTTACAGCGAAGAAACATACATCGGACATAAACTACACGTCCACCCAATATTCAACCATGAGACAAAACACATCATAGAAAAAGCATTCAACATAGTTGAACAAAACAAATCAACAACCCCCCTAGATCTCCCCATCACCACCAAGACAAACAAAGAGTCATGGATGAGAGCCCACATAACCCCAATCCTCTTCGACAACAACATATTAGGATATCAGGTCTCCATCAATGACATTTCAAAAAGAAAACAAGGCGAACAGAAACACAGAAAAAACATTGAACACCTTGAGAAACTCGTTGAACAAAAGACCAAAGAGATAATCAACAACGAGAGACTAGTAGCCGCCGGAAAAACAGCCTCAATGATAGGCCATGACCTCAGAACCCCTCTACAGAACATTAAAAACCTCTCCTACATGCTCCGGGAAAAATACAAAGATCCACTACTCACCAAGCTAGAAAAACAGATCACTTACAGTGTAGAGTTGTTGAAGAGATTTGAAGACAAAACCAAGACAACACAAATAGACCCCATAAAACACACAGTGCATAACCTACTGGAGAAAGCAGTAGCCACATACGACTTCAGAGAGAACATATCAGTAATAAAAAGCATACAACCCGACATACCACCCGTATGGATCGATGAATTCCAGTTCAGAAGAGTCTTAATCAACTTGATAAACAACGCAGTACAAGCAATGCCAGAAGGTGGGAAACTAGCATTAACCGCAGAGGTAGAGAAAAACACGGTGATAATCAGCGTATCAGACACGGGGAAAGGTATAACAGCGGAAAACATGAAGAAGATATTCGACCCATTCTATACCACGAAAAACAAGGGCATAGGACTGGGACTCTCATTCTGCCGGAGAATAGTCGAGGCACATAACGGGACTATAGAGGCAATCTCAGAGCCAGGCAGGGGAACCACCATAAATATACTCTTACCATTAAACCAGAGAAGAGAAAAAGAAAACAACATAAAACCATATATGGGAAAAAATACAACCTAGCCTACCTAACGAAAACCATGATCTAAATCTAACCCTAACAACAACATAAAACAGTCCTAACCCTAACTTAAAACATTTATACTCATAAATATAACATGTTTAAACCAGTTCACAATAAAAGAAGGGAGAAAAATGAAGAAAAAACATGGAATAGGTAAATCCCTAATAAAACTCGCTAAACCAAGGACTAGCATGCTATTCGCCTTTACAGCCAGTGCGGCTTTAGGCGCTATAATAGCGGGAAACGGTCTCCCACCCCTGAGACCAACAATGCTAGCCATATTATCAACCCTCTTCATAACTCTCGCAACATACGTCTATAATGACGTAATAGACGCAGACATGGATGGGGCGTCAAAGAGCAGCAACAAGGAGAATAGACCACTGGCAAAAGGAGAGGTGCCACAGAGAGACGCATACACTATCATCGCAGTAAGCAGCATACTTGGAGTCGGTATAGCCTGGTACATAAACACCACAGCCTTCACCATCGCAGCCCTCTTCTGGGCACTTTTCATGATGTACAGCTTCCCACCTGTGCGATTCAAAAGAATGTTCATAATCAAGTCACTTGTCACCGCCATAGGACCAGCACTAACCCTACTTGTGGGAATGACATCTATACATAACACGCTTACACCCCTAGGGCTATACACGGCCTTCGTGCAGTGGATATTCCTATTCAGCATACTACCCAGTATAGCTGACAGTTTTGACATCGAGGAAGACACAAAATACGGGATGAAGACACTGGCCATGATCCTCAGCTGGAGGAAAAAAGCAAGAATGCTCATGTTCGCACCTGCATTCGCCACAGTCATGAGCATAGGAGCCTATATCATCTTCAACATAAATCTGGTCTGGCCAGTCCTCAGTGCAGTGACTAGCCTACTATACATCAATGAGATAAGAAAAGTTTCAACGGAATACGATGAAGCCATGGTCTGGAATATCCGAAAATTAGCTTTCATCTACTATGACTTAAACCTCATCTACGTACTACTAGGCACTATAAACTTGGTCACTCTACTACCTTAAAACTACTCAAATGTACTTAACCGGTCCAGAAACCTCCGGATAAAGTACCCAACTCCAATTGACACATATGCGTATAGACACGCATACCCAATACGTTCTAATAGATTCACACACAAGCCGTGATGGATATACTACTAGGTTTTATGGAACACAGCTATATACCAAAAATATCCATCAATAAAAAACACAAAAGCATCTAAGCGAATACACTGAGAACAAGTAGAGAAATAATATAACCAACAAGTTTGACTTAAGGAAAAAACTCTAATTGTCATACTTTTAATAAAAAAGGGAAATGATAGAGTTACGTAATCATTCTCAGAACATAGATGAATATCACGGCACCGATAACAGACACTATGAAACTACCGATTAAGCCAAACCCAGTGAGGCCAACCAGCCCTAGAACCGCTTCACCGACTACACCGCCGATGATCCCCAATGCAATATCTCCGATGAGTCCATATGGGGCTTCTGTCTTCATAATGTACTGTGCAGCGTACCCAGCTAATGCTCCAACTATAATTGCCAAAATCAATGACATATATATCAAATATTACTTGATTTTAATCCTTTATAAAGCGCCAATCTTGAGCCCTAAATAAATAGTGACCCCCTCTTAATTGAAACTGATAAGCATTGTTTTTAAATGTTAAGAATTCCAGAAAGACATCTATACAATATGGAGCGCGATCACAGAGCCAGCACATATGTGTAAATGATTCTTCAAGAACATACCTGACTTTAAACCAGTAGAAGGATTCAGGACAGAAGCCAACATAGAACCAGAGAACAGAGTATTTCCACATCAAGCACATTACTAAACACAAAAAACACCACATAACAGAATTCTTCGATGGTTAGACACTAAATCTAGCTATTTTATATTGAAAAAAGGATTAGTGAAAGAATATTATCTATAAACATTATTCATTAACTACGGATAGTAATCACAGGTAAATACCCTAGCTATATAAACAATAACAAGTGGACATATATATGTCCACACTAAAAAAAGATCAGTGTTTCTTATATTCAAGAAACCAAGTATTAACATGAGGATAAGATTGTACACAGCCGAAATAAGTAGAGGAAACCCAACCTGTTTCCTATTTCTAATAGACCAGTCAGGATCAATGGAAGACCCCTTCGGCGGCGAAGCTGAAGGAAGTAAAGCACACGCAGTAGCCGACGCAATAAACAGACTACTCCAGAACCTAGTACTCAGATGCGCCAAAGCAGAAGGAGTAAGAGACTACTTCCACGTAGGAGTAATCGGCTACGGACTAAAAGTAGGACCAGCCTTCGAAGGAGAACTAGGAGGAGAAGACCTAGTACCTATCAGCCAGATAGGAGACAATCCCCTAACCATAGAGGAGAGAACTCAAAAAACACCAGACGGAGCTGGAGGAATAATCGAACAAGAGATAAAATTCCCCATATGGTTCAAACCAGTAGCAAAAGGCCCCACACCCATGAAAAAAGCCCTAAAAAAATCCGAAAACATACTAACCGACTGGTTAATGGAACACCCTGACTGTTACCCACCCATAGTAATAAACATAAGCGACGGAGAACCCACAGACGGTGACCCATCCAACGTAGCACAAAACATAATGGAACTAGAGAGCAGTGACGGAAACGTACTATTACTTAACCTACACCTATCAAGCAGCCAAGCAAACCCCATAGAATTCCCGGACACAAAAGAAGCCCTACCAGATGAATTCGCCCGACTATTATACGATATGTCAAGTATACTACCCGAGAAGATAAGAAACGAAGCAGAAAACGAGGGCTTCGAAGTATCAGAAGAATCAAGAGGATTCATCTTCAACTCAGACATAGTACAAGTAATACAATTCATAGACATTGGAACCCGAGCAACAAACCTAAGATGACATGACACTACCATGAAGCTAACCTCCACTATTTTTACAACACCCAAAAAGGGCGGCTACGTCTCCGAGAATGAAGATTATTACTTCCCAAAAGAACCCACAATAAAACGAGATCACCACTCAGTAGCTATCTCAGACGGAGCAAGCGAAGGCTTCATGAGTAGATTATGGAGCAAAGTACTAACCATCTGCTACGTCAACTGGGATACCACCGAAGTCAACATATCCGAATACATAGACTTCTGCATAGAAATATACGAGATCCAGGAACAAAAATACCTCAAAAAAAGAGAAGCGGAAAATAAGCCCCTAAAATGGTTTGAGGAAAACCTAATGGCCAAAGGCAGCTTCGCCACCCTACTAGGACTAAGCTTCGTAGACTCAACAAAAAACGGTGGACACTGGAAATCCTACTCCATAGGAGACAGCTGCCTCATACAACTCAGAGAAAACATAATCACCATCTTCCCCAAAATGAACTCAAACAGCTTCACAAACAACCCAAACCTAATCTCAACCAACCCGAACTACAACAAAAATATACAACCCCAGATAAAAACCGGAGAATGGCGTAACGGTGACACATTCTACCTCATGACAGACGCCATCGCAAACTGGTTCCACCAGGAAATAGAACAAGAGAGAAAACCTTGGACCATAATAGACCAATTCATAGAAAACAATAAACAGGGACTAAACCAATTCATAGCTTATCTACGAGAAGCAAAAAAACTCAAAAACGATGATGTAACCATCGCCCGGGTACAAATCCATGAGGACTAGGTTATGCCCCAACCTACTCTCCAAGAGTACCAAGAAGCCATACAACGAACCGACCTCTGCTTCCAAGACAAAGACCTTAAAAACGGAGAAACAGTTCCAGGTGTATTCGGGTTACCAAAAGTAATATCCGGTGGATTCGCCGGGGTCTTTCAGGTAAAGAAGAACGGGAAAAGCTACGCAGCCCGATGTTTCCTAAAAGACGTGGAGGACATAGAGACACGCTACAAAGCAATCTACGATTTCTTTCACAGAAAAAGAATCAAATGCATAATCAAATTCCAGTACATTGATCAAGGAATCAAAGTCAAAGGAAAATGGTACCCAATACTAAAAATGGAGTGGTTGGAAGGCCAAACCCTATCGAGGTACATAGAAAAAAACCATGATAAACCAGCAGCCATGGAAGACATGGCCCAGAAATTCATGAAACTAGTAGATGAATTAAAAAAACGGGGAATAAGCCACGGAGACCTGCATGATCAGAACATAATGGTCAATGATAGTGAACTAAAATTAATCGACTACGACGCCATGTACGTACCCGAACTTAAAAACCATATCAGCAGCGAGATCGGACACACAAACTACCAGCACCCCGAGAGAACCCTCAAAGATTACGGGCCCCACCTAGACCACTTCAGCGAATGGGTAATATACACCTCACTCAAAGCACTCGCAAAAAACCCAACCCTCTGGGAGACCCTAGACGGGGGAGACCAGTGTCTACTCTTCAGAAACCGTGACTACAAAGACCCACAGAACTCTAAAGCCTTCAAGGCACTGGAAAAAATCAACAATAGGGAACTAGAAACACTAGTAGAGACCCTCAAAAATGCCATCTATACTCCTAGACTAGAGGACATCCCATCAATACAGGACATAGAAAAAATCAGGAAAAAACAAGACAACGAGACTATAGACATAGAGGTAAACCTTGGAAAAATAGATATACGCCACCAAAGTCGAGACAATTCATGGATCTGGGACAACAAACAACCAGAACAACAAGTCTTCACAGGGAATCATAGAATAGGACGAATAACCCTCATACTAGCCTTACTATACACCCTCATAATAGAGGTCATATACATCACACAAACAATACCCTCCAACCAGATTAGACTGGTAGCAATAGGCATCCCGATTCTAGCAACCATCTCCTTCATCGATTATCATAACCAAGAAAAAGTAAAACAACGACGCAATCAAAAAAATAGACTGAGAAAACTAGAGGCCCTGAAAAAAGCAAACAAGGCAAAACTAGTGGAAAAAAACATCCAAGCAGAAAAACTTAGACAAACGACAAAAAAGGAAATAGATAGGATAATAGAAAAAATCCAATCACTCAACAACCAAAAAAACCTAGAACAAAGGAAAACAGAATCCAAGCAATGGAACAATCTAAGAGAAATACAGTACAAAAAAGAAAGACTAGACAAAGAAAAACAAAAAGAACGCCAAACACTACTACAAACCAAACAAGAAAAACACCTCACAAACAAGTTAAAAGAACACAGAGTAATCACCTCCAGAATAACGGGTATAAGCGTAATCAAACGATTCCTGCTCTCACGTAACGGCGTAAAAACGGCAGCAGATTTTAATGAAATAAGAACCATTAATTCATTCCTAGCCGGAAAAGGCGCAAGATTCCATCTCAGGAACGGAAAAACGATTTCAATCTGGTGGCTAGACCCTGGACAAATAAACTCACTCAGAAACTGGAGAAAAAATCTGGTTAAAAAACATGAGAAAACCCTGCCAAGCAGGCTAAACAAACAAGAAAAAAATGCATTAGATAAAAAATACCGCGACCTAGAGGAAAACCTCAAAACAATTGAGGAACAGATGAAAAACGATATACAGATCGAGAAGAAAAAAATCGAGAAACAGTTCCACACCCAGGTGGAAAACCATAGAACGGATATACAGCGACTAAAAGATGATTATAGAAAAAGACTAGGTATACTTGAAAAAGAAGTAGATAAGATAAACAATGAACTGGACAGAATAAACTGG
Organism: uncultured Candidatus Bathyarchaeia archaeon; assembly: GCA_964487465.1. GTDB lineage: Archaea > Thermoproteota > Bathyarchaeia > TCS64 > TCS64 > RBG-16-57-9. Next base: position 15,935 of record CAZAQI010000011.1, on the reverse strand, counting down.
GAGATCAACATTGTTACACATCAGTTAAAAGGATACGAGGAAATAACATTCATCAACTATATCAAAAAAATACTAACAAACTAACTTCGAATCAAAACAGAACCAACACTCAATCCACCCATAGCAAATACCTAATAAAATCATAATCAATAGACAGACTTTAGACTCTTTTATTTCACAAATTTGAAAATATACTAAGGTTTACGGTTCATATCCGCATCTGAACATTTTCGCTATTTAAGTTACATTAACATAGACATAAACACATGAACACAATCAAGGATTACATTAAACTCATCGTAGCCTTCACGGTCTCAACAATACTCTACATTGGCACACAGGGTCTACTAACTACCATGGAGAGAAAAGGTCTCTTCATACTAGCAACAGCTACAACACTATGGTTAACACAACCCATCCCCTTAGCAGCCACTGCATTACTCATTCCAATAATGCAGGCCTTAATAGGAGTCCAGGATTTGGAGCCAGCCATAACCCCCCTCTTCGACCCAGTTATTCTCCTTCTACTAGGCGGTTTCCTCCTAGCTGTAATGGTCGAGAAATATGAGCTGGATAAATACGTGGCACAGAAGATCGTCAACAACATAGAGGCCAACGCGAGGAAAATAATCCTCATCCTAATGCTTACAACCTCAACCCTATCAATGTGGATAAGCAATACAGCATCAACGGCCCTCATGATCCCTCTCGTCATAAAACTATGCCAGGGAACAGGAGAGGAGGAGGGAAACTTCGCCAAGATCTCAGTGCTAAGCATAGCCTACTCAGCAACAGCCGGGGGACTCGGATCATTACTAGGTACAACAACACCCGCCATGGCGGCAAGCATCATCAAGAACCTGACAGACTACGAGATAGGCTTCCTAGAGTGGATGATCTACGGAGCACCCGTAACCCTAGCTATGGTGCTAGTCATCTGGCTCACAGTCTTCAAAATATTCCCCACAGAGGTAACCAACCTCTCCTACGCGTCAGAAACCCAGAAAAAATTGGATAAACAACAGAAGACCGGTATAATAATTTTCCTAGCTGCGGTAATCATGTGGATCACTGGCAAGATACCCCAACCAATAGCGAGAATAATTGGATGGAGCGGCCACGGGTATGGGACAGCCATGGTCTCCGGCATCATAGCACTCATATTATTCGTAACAGGCCTACTGGATTCTGATGACATCTCCAAAGCCCGGTGGAAAACCATCCTACTCATAGGAGGTAGCCTAAGCCTAGGGTCTGCGATGAGCTTATCCGGGCTCGATAGCAGGATCAGTGAACTCCTTATACCACTTACCAGCGGTCTACCCACCATTCTTACCTTATTCTTTGTTGGATTCTTCGGACTCGGTATTAGCATAATCGCGAGCAACACGGCAAGCGCAGGCATAATACTACCCATAGCGATGAGTCTAGGAAGACAGACCGGAATAGATCCCAGGATACTGGGGATTTTAATAGGGGTGACGACAAGCCTCGACTTCATGCTACCCGTGGGCACCCCACCAAACGCAATCGCTTACAGTAGCGAGAAAGTCAATATGAGAGACATGATAAAAGCTGGAATAATCATGGATATCTCAGGCATCATTATAACGGTAGTATTGGCCTACTTCGTTTGGCCGAGAATCATAGGGTAAGAAATAGAAAACGATATGTTTAGTTTTACATGACGTTCGCCTTAAAAGGAGTGCTGAGCACCTCAACACGATTAAGATGCTAGGCGGATATGCAGGTAAAATACTTAGAATAGATCTAACCAACAAGAAGACCACAGTCGAGGGACTACCCAACGAAGAGATACTCAAAAAATACATCGGATGCGCACCCCTGGGCCTATGGTACCTTGACAGGGAACTGCCACCAGGCACAGACCCATTAGACCCAGAGAACCCATTAATCTTCATGAACGGCCCCCTAACAGGAGTAGGGGTACCCAGCCCCACAAACTGCACCATAACAACGCTAAACGCGGACACAAAGATCACAGCCGGGAGAAGCCACAGCCATGGCTGGTTCGGGCCAAGAATCAAGAAAGCAGGCTACGACGGAATCATACTAAACGGAGCATCAAAAGACTGGGTATACATATGGATAAACAATGACGAAGTTGAGCTCAGAGACGCAACAGAATTACTGGGAAAAGACACCCACGAGACAGAGGACCTGGTCAAGGAAGACTTAGGCTTTGAGGCGGAAGACCCCGGTGAACTCAGCGTCGCGGCGATAGGCCCAGCAGGCGAGACACTATGCGCCGGGGCACTAATAGAGAACGATAAGAACCACAGTTTCAGCCACTCGGGCGTAGGAACCGTAATGGGATCCAAGAAGGTTAAAGCCATCGCGGTAAAAGGCGACGACGAGGTACCCGTAGTAGACGAGGAAACCCTCAAGGAGATAAACAAGAAATGGGCAAAAACAGCCACATCCGAAGGAATAGCAGGAGTCATCGGCAAAGCAGCCGTACCCAAATCAGACTATAAGGGAGTACTGGGACTTGTAGGCTTATCAGCCAACAACTGGACCCAGAACATGTTAGAAGGCTTCGGGGAAGGCATGAGTGATAACGAGATCACACCACAACCCTGCTACAAGTGCCCCGTCGGATGCTGCTACAACGCAGAGATCACATCCGGGCCAAGAGAGGGATATGTAGCCAGCCTATCAGGGGGAGGAGAGAATCAGGAAGGCGCCGCATCAATAGTAGGAGTAAGCAACACCCCCGACGTATGGTACCTAACAGACCTCAACGACAGACTAGGCTTCGAGACATCCACAGTCGGATGCGCGATGGCAGTAGCCTTTGAAGCCTACGAGAAGGGATTAATAACTAAAGAAGACACAGACGGACTGGAGCTAGAATGGGGCAACGTAGAGACAGTTGAAAAACTACTGAAGAAAATAGCTAACAGAGATGGATTCGGAGAACTATTAGCAGAAGGCCCCAAGGTAGCTGCCGAGAGAGTAGGCTTACCAGAAGCAGCAGTACACATCAAGGGAACAGGAATGAACCTCCACGACTGGAGAAGAGCATGGGGCGTACTACTAGGACAGATAGTAAGCGGAGGATCAGGATGGCCAGCCCCAGGAGCAGACTGCTGGACCCCTGAACCAGACGTAGGATACCCAGAGAAAACAGACCCATTAACACACTTCGGGAAACCCGAGGAAGTAGTAAAGACTGGCAACCTAAAATACTGGAACGATGCCCACGGAGTATGCTGGTTCGCGACCTGGGGAGTACCCGATGTCCTAGAATACACAACCGGCGCCATAAAGGCAACAGTAGGATGGGACTATACTCCAGAGGAAGCCCTTGAAGTCGGAGAACGCTACGTAAACCTAGAACGAGTCTTCAACATAAAACAAGGCCTGACCGTAGAAGACGATCTCAACGTATCAAAGAGGATCACAGATCCGGCCCCAGAAGACGCGGGACCCGCTGCGGGCAAGAGTATAAAACCCTACCTGGAAGGATGGGTAAGAGACTACTATAGGCAGATGGGTTGGAACCCTAAGACAGGAAAACCATTAAGGAAAACCCTGAAGAAGCTAGGTCTAGATAAACAGGTAGAAGAAACCTGGTCATAACCCCCACATTTTTTTCTTAATCATTGGAGACATTATATTTGATACCCCGTAGAGAATTCAGGGAGAATAAACAACCTTACAAGATAGACACCAAGAAATATCAAAGATATAAGACAAAAAACAACGCATTCAATAAAGTAAGTAAAGAAGACACTGGAGAGTACAGGCCCTTCGGCTTCCTAGAGAAGCTTAGAAAAAGACAGGCAGAGAAAATTCGGGAAGACATCGAGGGATATTCCAGACTAGATTATGCCCGGCAGAAAGGAGCTCAGGCTGTAAACCTCGTTATAGGCTCCTACGGACAGGAAGCCGAGAACAGTCAATTCCTCAAATGGAACCCATTAAACACCCCTGACTATATGATAGAATCCAGAGAGGATCTAGAGCCTTGGAAGCTTACACAGCATTTGAAGGAGTCTGCCACTAGATACGGTGCTGACATGGTAGGCTGCACAGAACTGGATAAGAGGTGGGTCTTCTCAGAGAACATATACAAGCAAATAGTATTCAAGGAAATAGAGAAACCGGAGGAAACCAAAGAGGAATTCATAATCCCCAACCACATCACCCATGCAGTAGTTCTGGGCATAGCCATGAGTAAAGAGGATATCATGAAATCACCCCAAGTAGCCGCAGCAACCACCACAGACTGGGGATACTCCAAGATGGGTATCGCTTCTGTTTCCCTTGCTGAATATATACGCGCTTTAGGCTACCAAGCCATACCATGCATGAATGATACAGCGCTAAGCATACCCCTAGCCATAGACGCTGGCCTAGGCCAACTGGGAAGAAACGGGCTACTAATAACACCAGAATATGGCCCCAACCAGAGAATCTGCAAAGTATTAACAAACATGCCCCTGAGACAGGACACCCCTATCGACTTCGGTGTCACCGAGTTCTGCAACCAGTGCCTCCGATGCGCAGAAGAGTGTCCCGCAGATGCAATAAGCCGCGATGAAATGACCATGGACGGGTTATGCACCTGTAACAATCCGGGGGTCAAGAAATGGCCCGTAAATACATACGAGTGCCTAAGATTCTGGCAGGAAAATGGGATCTGGTGCTCCAACTGTCAAGCAGCATGCCCATTCACACGGGGATTCACGGACACCGACTGCGTAGAATGCCAATCTTGCGTACCCGATTGCCCCCTACAAAAAGTCACCTACCTGAGAGAAAGATACCTAAAGTAAGAGGAAAAATTGATGACCCTAACACGTGACCAATACAGTGAAGCTATACGATACACGGAGACAGGAACCTATACAAAAACACCTCGAGAGACCGTCGAGAATATACTCAAGCATAGAACCCAGATAGGAATACAAAAGGTAGAGAAGATCAACCCAGAAATTACGTACAATATCCCAATCTACATCATAAACCAGCCACAGAAAAAACCAAGATGCCACCGAGAGAAGATAGAACTAAATAGACAGGGTACAATACCCGGAACATCATATGGAAAGGGCTTAACCGATGAACAATCCAAAGCAAGCGCACTAATGGAGAACCTAGAGAGACACTCCGCCCAGATAAGACAACAGTTATTCAATGAGAGCGAGACAAAGCATGAACACATCGATAAAAAACAATTCACCACACCTAAACTTATCCCACCTAAATGCTGGTACTGCCAAGAACGAGGCGTCAACTGCTATAATACCCTGGATAGCTTCAATAAATGGATCAAAGGCCACTCATTAACACAGGATAAACCGGTCATTGTCCCGGCGGCCGTCACCTTTTACCCATACATCGAGAAAGAGAAATCCTACCTCTACAACGATACAGGGGGACTCGCATCAGGAAACACCCTAAAAGAAGCGATCAGAAACGGGGTAGCAGAGATAATCGAGAGAGACGCCCTCTACCACGCCTACAATCAGGAGAAGATACTAGAAATGCAGCAGATAACCGGAATAAAAGACTCCGAGACCATAAACTCATTCTACAATAGATCATTACCAGAGGATAAAATAATCTCATTCAAGATAGAGAACCCAACTCTAAAAACACGCTCCACCACTATCAGCTCCATGGCTGTTCTAGGTCGTGGAGAAAGACTGCAGGTTTTCGGGGGTTCTGGAACTCATCCAAGCCCACAGGTAGCCATGATAAGAGCACTAACCGAACTAGTCCAACAAAAGATAAGAAAAGGAGTTCATAAGAAAATCTCATCGACCAAGTTTCATACTTGGAGCACCAGCGGCGCAGAAATACCTGACTCTAATAAATACAAGTTCATTGAAGAAGAACTTAGATTACTTCTTGGAGACCTAAAAAAAGCTGGACATGAAGTCATCTATGTTAACCTAACAGACAAGAGGATAGGCATCCCTGTTGTTAGAGTACTAATTCCAGGACTAGTAAACTATGGAGTCCCTTTTAAGTACTCTTTCCTGAAGAAGATAATTGAGAAACGCGCTACCCAAGCATAAACATAATTGCTATAAAATAAAAATATTCTACTCGCAGGTAAAGTGAAGAGATCATTGTCAGACCACTACGCACCAGTCAACCCAGCATTGAATAACATATCTCCAGAATAAAGACAGTATAGGGCAGCTATGCAGTTATCTAGACTTGAATCAGAACAAGGTTTAAAATACAATGACTCCCAAAGCCGCTATTTAGATTGTTGAGCATGGTTTTCAAGACGAAATAGAATCAAATTCCTGCAGACCCAAACTCAAACACATCAATGTAATTTATATCTAACACTATATTATTACACCTAAAAATACATCAAATTATTCTCATGTATATTTAGTAATTAACCGATTATCTCAATTATCTTCATTATAACTATGTAACAGAATCCCAGAAACAAGACACCACCGGTAACATCAAACCATCTCCTACGCGGTCTGTAAAGAGCAGAAGCAGCGAAGTGAATAACGGTAAACAAGCTATAATAGACCTCTAAACGGCCTTCACTCAACGCAGACAAGACCACCACAGTCAACAAAGAGGCGCCCGTCTGAACCCCAAGGTATGCTCGGTTCTTATCCACGATCAATCACCCTAAACCTAGCGGTAGCTCCCTGGGGATCTATTGATTCATCGAGGAAACCTACGGGGCTATCAAATACACTGGCCAGCACCGATCCGGCTACGTTCACCGTCAAGCTGCCCATACAGAGTTTCATCCGGGGGTAATCTCCACCCGGAACAGGGTCCAAGATCTTAACCACCACCGTGTCACCCGTCTCCACGCTCCGTACACCGGTACACGCCTCAAGGTAATCCACAAGCACCGCCGTCAAAGCATCCTCCACACCAGCCTCCTCACCTAGGCCAGCTAAGCCTATGAGCTCAGAGCCTGGTGGGAAAACAACTACCCCATCCTCATAAAGGACCCTCAAAGGTCCATCCATCACCCGTCCTAGGTCATATTCCTCTCTTCGGGGAATGAAACAGTAGACTCCATCACCACGGGGGAAATAAACCGCTTTACGGGTCAGATCTAGCTCCTCTAATAAGGCCTCAATATTCACGTACGCTCCATCCATCAGCGCCAGAACTGCATCCAAGGGCACAGGATTAGCAGGAGTCAATAAGAATACAGAACCCAGTATCACACAACTCATACCAATTGCCGTAAACGTGGTATCCATCAAAACAAAATGACTGTATAAGCCAAACCCAGAGCCAAACACCATTAACCCTAGCCCCAGTGACACATAGGGATCCTCTAAATCAATCCTCACGATAACTCACCCTCTAAACCTAGCCGGAAGTACATATATTTACGGTAAACAGCCACAAAGCTCAATGAGACAACAAGCAACGTCAACCCAACGAATATTGGGTTCAACCTGATACCCCAGGGAGTATAATTCAAGACCAACCCCACAAGAGGCACCAATGCCAGACTCAAACCAACACCTAACGCGAAACGCTCCAGATCCTCTAACTCATCACGCTTCGGATACAGGGCCTCGATGAAAACCGCCCCCGGTACATAGAGCACATAGACGGCACCCGAGACATATCTGAGATAAATCCATGGCACCGACTGCGGTAACACATAGATAGCTAACCACACCAAGACTTGGAAACCCATGACAAACCAGAACCACGCCGAGTACCATGACAAGAAAAACTCAGGTAGATCACCGGGAGGATCCAAATCCCTGAACCGGATATCACCCCAGCTATTCAAATAATAAACGATACGTGAAGCCTCCACTTGACTCACCCCTTCAGAGTTCATCAACTGCTCCACCACGGCATCAACCGGGTCACCAGTCGACTCTAACACAATCTGTCGCTGCTCACCCGTGACTTCTAACTCAGGTTCCCACTTCTCCTCCGGCTCCTCCAGTTCCTCTTCCTCAACTGTAAGCCATTCACGTATCTTATCCCGCCAACTCACTGTGAAACCCTCCAACCTAGAACCTTGATTATAACCGGAGCCAGCAAGATCAATGAAACCATCAAACCTTCACCCGTAAACAGGCTATAAGTAATACGTTCAAAATATGTGAAATCCACGGGCTTTGATAATACATCAAACACAGGCCAAACGCCTATACCCGAGTCCAGGCTACCTTCTAATCCAACAACAAGCCAGTAAGACCTATGGGATAGGGGCCAGAGCACCGGCGTATACCCGGTGAATAAATCCATCAAACAGTGAGAGACCAGTACAAAGTAACCAAGAACAGACTCCACCCAGAGTCTCCTCAGGAAAAACCATGAAACCAGCAGCAACGGCAAGTAAGCTAAGACGCTGTGACTCCAGCTCCGGTGCACATGAAATAAGGCATCAAGATCCGGAACCAGCCCCAATAAACCAATGAGCAGAGCCTGTTTAATATTCAGACCCAGCAACAACAAGCCAGTAAAAGGTATAACAAAATGCAGTAAAGGCTCCAAAGGTTAACCAGTCTCCGTCACGTTCAACCATAACTGGTTCCAGCGTTCATGATACACGAACCCATGTTCCTCTAGGCTATACCGGTGCATCTCAAACACCAGTCGCTTATTCACCCCAGGCTCCGGTATACTCAAGGTTATTGGCATAGTCATATTGCTCTCATCCATGAGAACCGCCTCATAACGGGTTAACACCGGGGCCTCGTAGGGCTCCGTGTCACTAACGTTGACCTCCCGACTCCCCAGCTTCACATAGACCCTGTAATACTCCACGGATCCCATATGATTCCCCAGGTACAGGTATAAGTCAAAATCTTCACCCACCTCTAGCTCCCTAGGGTAGTCACCGATCTTCATCTCCGGCCCCAGTATCCCCAGTTCGCTGAAAGGCTCCACAACCCTATCACTAAAAAACGCCTGGAAAACCGTGAAACCAGCCATCACCAGCAATAAACCTACTATGACAGTCTTTAGGTCTTCGTCTATCATGGCTCAGCCACCACAAACCCCCGCTTAGTATATCGCCATAGCCGCCAGAACCACTCATCCCCACGGAGCCACACAACAACAGCTAAACCCACAAACACCAAAGCAACAAAAACAGCCACCGCCCCACCAGTAAACCGCTCCCGGGTACCCTGCACCCGTGCAGCCTCAGCCCTCACCATCACAGACTCAAGCAACACAGTAGCCTCCCCGGTTTCACCCTCCTCTATCAACTCTATAGCCTGATTCAAGTCAGCCACCAGATCCTCTATCTCTCCGCCAGCCTCCTCAGCCTCGGCTACAGCCATAAAAGCCTCCTCAACCGTGACACTCTGACCCCAAACAAAAGGGACCAGTAAGAACATCAAGAGTAAAACACTCACCCTCTTCATAGCAAGCCACGCCCCACTCTATCAAGGCAACCAAGTACACTGGGAGTACCCATTCGTTTCCTCCACCACATACCCATCCCAGTCAACACGTTCCACCCAAGATAAACCGAACCTAATCCAGACAAACTATTAGTCAATGATTAAAGAGATTTCGGTGAACAACGCCCTATACCGATTACATTTAACGCTATTTGCATAAACAGAAAACCCCGATAAAGAAACAAAAACCATAACACAAGATAATAGTTATTGTATGATATCACGGTTATTGAATAATATTTCATGAGCCTCATCCAGAGTCACTGCTACTCCTACCTCCATAGACTCCAGTGATCTGTTCACACGATCATAGTGATCAAAAACCTCTACAGCGGTCTCCAACCCAGACACACTTTTCCATGGAGTACATGGCTCATAGACAATCACAGGAACGTCAAGCACCAACGCGTAATCCAGTAGCTCCAGCATGGGAACCGGGTCATCCACCAGACACGAGACATACAATAACCCACCGAGTAAACCAGACGCCAGATCGTCCCGCACCTTGCTCAAACCAACAGACTCTTCCAATTCAGTAGATAATAATATGTCAAGACGTCTACGGGGAACAGGATCAAGCACACTATACAATGAACTAAACAACTCCACATCACCCTCGTAGATAACCCGGAGCGCCGCTCCTAAAGCCACCGCCGGGTACATATTTGAGTCATGAAAAACAACCTCACCATCATCCAGTACCGTCAAGCCAAGAGCCACACCCAGATCAGCGTAACTCAGAACCACCTCCAAAAAGGCAGCGGCGAGAAGATCACCTGAGACAGGATCAGTGTAATCAGGCTCGTAGACAATGTGGACGCTGCCTGATTGATCCCTGTGATAATCCTTCACAATAAACCGATCCAGTCGCGCCGTTGCCTTCCAGTCAACATCCCGCATATCATCACCAGATACATATTCACGACTCTCAGCGTAATCCAATCCATCACCCTTAAGCTGGCTGGGGGATCCATCCATCATCAAGGCACCCGCACCCTCCAGATACTCCAAGGCCTCCAAGATCAACGGATAGACACGGGGATACACATTGATTGCCACCTCGAAGGGTACATGGGATACTCCATCAAATAACTCGTAGACATCACTGCACCTAGCGGTCAACAAGTTACCTATGTATTCTCCGGCATACTGTGGCTCAAATCTGTACTCTACATTATTTACCCTCGGTTCCAAAGACTCTTCACTGAAGCCACCGAACCCTGGTTCTAGGCTTAACACCATGTCACCACTATAGCTCACAAATAGATCAGTCGCATAAACCTCGCCGGCGGTAATCGACGCAGTCAACTCCCCGGGCTTTAAAACAATATCATCTTGAAGCTCCTTCAGCTGAGCGTGGAAACGAGTGTAGTTAAAAAATATGAAACCAGCCGCGAAGACACCTAGGGCCCCCGCTAGGTAATCACGCCAGACCACCGAGACAATCAAGACGATTAAGACTATATAGACCAGTCTTGTTCCCCGACGAGACAAGCCTATCTCCAAACCCCTAATCCCTCAAGACGTTCTTGGGAACCGGCACACGGCTTAACGCCTCAGAGACCAACTCACCTGGACTAATACTATCTGCCCGTCCCTGGGGGGTCAACTCCAAGCGGTGGGATATCACAGATCCACAGAGACTCTTTACATCATCCGGATTCACATAGTCACGACCTTCCAGGAGAGCCCGACTACGGGCCCCCTTCATAAGCCAGATACCGGCACGGGTACTGGGGCCCATTCGAACATACCTGTTACCGCGGAGTTCCTCAATGATAGATTGAATATAGTCAAGGATCAAGTCATCCACATAGACCCGCCTGCCCTCGGCCTCCAACGCCTTATAACTCACATCATCTAGAACAGGTGTGATCTTTGTGGATTCAATAGTGTCTATTTTCTTCACTATCTGTTTCTCCACCTCGGAATCAGGGTAATCTACATCCACTTTGAAGGCGAACCGGTCAAGCTGCACATCCGTCAACGTATACGTACCCGCACCCGGGTAAGGCACCTGAGTCGCAATAACCATAAAAGGCACTAACAGCTCCAGAGTCTCTCCTTCAATAGTAACCTGATGCTCCTGCATAGCCTCCAGGAAAGCGCTCTGCACCTTGGGGCTAGCCCGGTTAAGCTCATCCACCATCACCACGTTACCAAAAATAGGGCCCTTACGCAGACACCAGGCACCTTGATCCCGGTTATACATGTTAAAACCGATAACATCCGCTGGAAGCATATCCGGGGTCATCTGGATCCGCTTAAACTCTCCTCCGATGGCCCAAGCGAAGCTCTTAGCCAGTGTCGTCTTCCCTATACCCGGCGGTCCCTCAAGTAGTAGATGGCCGCCGCTGATCAATGAGATAAGCAGTATATCCACAACATCCTCGTATCCCAGTACAGCCTCAGATACCTTATCCCGTACAGCCTGCAAATATTCCTGTAATTTATCCTGTTCCATATTCCATCCTCTGATTCTTGATCTGCTCCACTTGCCACCGACTCCAACCAGGGTGATTCATCAACACCCTGGTAACGTCATCTTCCTCTACAGGTTCACCTGTTTCCCATTTAAACTTAAACAATAAAACACCCAACCCGGCGATACATAGATACCTTAACTCTGCTCGTTGGAAAAATCCGTGTACTCGGCGGAAAAACTCCTTAGCCCTCGTGAGCCGCATAGGCAACAGATGACTCTCATCGATAAACATCTGATCCCGGACAAGGACTTCAAGCAGCTCCCGGTTATCCCGGTAATCTATCATACTGTTAATGAAAATGCTGGAATCCCCGATAATAATCAACTCGCCGCCATCCACATTCACTCGCATAATGACGGGTACCGACTCTAACTCTGTCTCATCTTCACCGGATTCCAGATAACTGAAATAACTGCTACGGGCTAACACAACACCCTCTCCACTTAACCCTGTGGGGAGATTCAAGACCACCTCATCCACTCCACTGAACTTGACATCCAGAAGGACAGGTAGACCATGATCCAGTTCAAAAAACAGGGGATCCAGTAACTTTTCACCCGTGAAACGGGTCCCCACACCTAGTAACTCCAGTAACTGGTTACCTGATCCAAAGTCATCCATCAAGACCACGCGTCCACCGTCCCCTAGATAGTCGTGAACCGCCAGTGCATCAGCCTCACTGAACCCTTGATCCGGTCCGATAATAAACATGGATGAATTATCCGCGGGCACCAGGTAAGTATCCCACTGCTCCAGTGAATCCAATCTAATGGGATCATGTTCTCGGTAAACCGTGCTCAACCCATTCCAGTAAGGGTTCTCCACAAACAAGTCATCCAAGCTGGGGGTATACATGGTGATAGCCACAACCACAACAAGAGTCAACCCTAGGCTACTCATTATGATCTTACTGCTCTTCATCACCTAACCTCCCGGCAAGCTCCACGGCATTCTTATCAAGATCCCCCATATCATCACCTGGACCATAGAGGAAACGCTCATAATCCAATAACAGTGAACGAACCGACTCAACCAGCCTCTTGCTAAGCCTTGTAGATAATAATGACAGATACTCTCGAAGAGTCTGAGCTGGTTCCGGTGAGACCCCCAGCAACTCACCAGCCTTGTAGAAGAATAACTCTAACCCACTTAGTCCAGGATCCACTGGAACAGGTGTCGGTTCTTTAGATACCTCTACTTCATCCTCTTTCCTCCCCATGGCGAGGAGACGCTCCCTGTTAACGTACAGATAAGAAGACGCTACCACTAATACAAGGGGGATCAAGGGATTCAACGAGAAATACCTGCCCGTGAGCACCATCATACCAACATAGGGAGCCCTGGAACGCACTACTAACCGGTATCTGTTCCACCCCGACTTTACTCCAAGAGACAAGGGCACCCTGAGCAGATATTCCCCATCAGTAGTTACGCTGTATTTACCCGGGGAGCCCTGGAAATAAACCACGTACTCAACTCTACCCTCATAGGCTGATGAGACCTGTCCGCTGAGCGTCAAGTAACCGCCCCCAATATTCAACCCTGAGACCTTCACAGAGATATTAACCGGGTAAGTAACCACAGGCACCACCACGGTCTCCTCTACGGGGCCGATGACACCACTGGGCATAGACGCTACGGTAAACTCAAACACGTTAACACTCTCAGGGACCGAAATATTGAATCTAAAACCTCCATCATTATCTGTTTGAGTATACGAGATATGGTCATAGCGCTTCAGGGAGATTCTATAATCTTCAAGGGGTTTGCCCTGATAGCTTAAATTACCAGACACCAGGTAACCTAGACCTGGGTAAGCCTCCTCACTAATATCTAGGTGGAGGTTAGGTTCATGAAACAGGATGTCCACTAGGCGTCGGTTACTCCGGGTTGGGGTATAGACATCCACATCATCGCCTCTGGGCCAGTACTCAGCCCAGACTAGAACAGAGCCGTCGTAGACGCGGGGAGCGGGGAAACCCACATAGAAACCGCCGTCACTATCCGAGACCGCCTTCCCCATATACTCCCCTTCGGCGTAGAAACCCACCTCACGGCTTAACCCTGTGCCATTCACGGTAGACAACCTACCCCGGATATACACAAGATCACCGATTAACACGGATTCACTGACATCAGACAGCTCCAGCACCGTCTTATCCAGGAGCCTGCTCTCAATCAAAGACTCCTTCTCCTCCATCACAGTATCCAGTTCCCCGTATTCCGTGTAATACGTCTCCAAGACGCTACTAGCATCCCTGAGATCATCTAGTAACTCCTCCTGCGGTATCCCCAGTTGGTTACCCAGCTGAATAGAGGCTTCAAACAATAACCCCAGAGTATGATTAGCAGTGCTCAATTCACTGATGCTCCGGAGAAGAGCATCATCCGCCTCCTCTGTTTGTACATATCGAAGGTACTCAGCCGCCTCCCTGAGATACGCGTCACTCGTGTTAAGACTCGTTATCTGAGTTAAGAGCAGCTCATTATACCGTTCAAGAATCAACTTTGTCTCAGGCAGGGCCTCCACCTCCATCCCCATCCTCAGAACATCCAACGCTCTAACGTAATCCTCCTCTCCTATTGCATCAAACAATTCCCCGTAAAGAGCCGCAACCTCACCTGGCAAGGGATCAGCTCCACTCAGGTTCCCCGGGTCCAAGTGACGAGGAGACTCAGCAAATACAATGGATCCCGACACCAGAAACCAGAAAACCAATACCACCGTTAACCCTCTGGCGTAGAGACCCTTAGACATAGAACATCATAACGTGTACACGATAATAAATAATAATGGGAAAAACCGTTCCCTCAACAATACTTAGACATCTATTACCGAGGAAAAAGATATGAGAACTAGTCTAAGATCCAGATTCACCTAGAAAACCCTGAACCTCAGACCAGTAATTCCTTAACAACCACCCGAGTCCTCCTAGAACCAAGACAGCGACTAGGACGGTTAACCATGGGAACGGCTTCTCAGCCTCCACACTCACCTGAGCTACATTATTATCCTCAAGGAGCTCTGAGACCTTATCAAGGGTATCCACAGTGAAAGTTATAATAGTTGATCCCTCTGACCGCGGCCTCCACTCATAGCTGAATTCCCGGCTTTCACCCGGCTCAAGCCGTGGGATCCGTGTACTTGATACCCGTAACCCGGCAACCTCGAGGATGCAAGTAAAGTTACTGGCTGTCCTGTTACCATCATTATGAACCATGTAATCAATGGCCACTGATTCACCCAGTGTAACCATTGTGCTCGATACGTTCAGGGTGCCAACCAAGTCGGGTACTGTAGGTGGTGTCACGGTTACTGGCACCGAGTGATCGCCCACGTTCACAGAGTAGGTTCCCCTGTCCGGCGCAAGGAAGCTAACAGTTACAATGCGGCTCTCCCCCGGCTCTAAGTGGGTACTTCTTGAGGCTGTGGGGTTATCCCCTAGATAGATCAGTTGGACCAGGTTACCCGAGGATTCTCCGGTATTAGATACGTTGAAGCTGGCGATGATTTGTTCCCCCTCTTCCACTGTATCTGATTCAAGTTCAAGCCCCTGTACTACAAAGTAGGGTAAAGGCTCAACAACACCCACCGTCAACGGGCTTCCCGATAACTCACCACGTGTTAGGTTAGCCCACACAACCCCCCGCTCTGGGATAACCCCTGTTCGGAGACAGCGTTTCCACCCATCAGTGTAATAGTATAATCCTAGACTAGTCTCGGTGACATTATCCACGGCTTCCCGTGGATAGTCTAACTCAAAGTAGATGGGCCAACTCACTGCCATTGGATCAGAGACCACCAGATCCAGTACCTCTCCTATCTGCCCCTCCGGTAGGGATTCATTAAACGGGTTACCATCATAGCGTAGCAGATAGAAACGAGAGGAATTACCTGACGCTGTGATGCTGGCACCCAGGTCACCGAAGTACTGGAAGAACCGGTCCTCAACCAAGATCTCACGACTGACAACAACCTCACTCTCTACATTCATAACGTTTACAGTGTAATACACAGTTGCTTTTCCTACGCGGT
>CAZAQI010000010.1:19584-34753 GCA_964487465.1 uncultured Candidatus Bathyarchaeia archaeon | reverse complement strand
TAATGCTCGATTCGGTGACCCCATAATCCAACCTGGAAGATATGATGGAGGAGCAGTACCAAGAGATATCGTTGCAAAACTATACAGATGGGTTCCCATCAAATTTAAGACCGCTAGTGCGACACCAATTAACTATGTTGACGCTGCTATAGCTGAAGGCGATTTCCATAATTTGAACCGTGAAGTATACTGGATAGGGTACGTTAAACAGGTTAATAGCCGACCTATGATAGGAGATATAGTTCAGAAAACAGGACGAACAACTAATTATAGCACAGGTAAAATCATGGCTCTCCACGCAACTGTGGATGTTAATTATGGCGGCGGACGTGTAGCAAGATTCGCTGATCAGATTGTGACTTCTAATATGTCAGCGGGTGGAGATTCGGGTAGCTTGGTCTGTGACATTAAGGAAGGGGTTGTAGGTTTGTTATTTGCTGGTTCATCTCGTGTTACTATTGTTAATAGTATACTTCATGTACAAAGATTACTTGGAATAAGGTTACATCCTTGATAAATTTCTCACCTTTTTTTAGTATAATAGTCATTGACATTATTGGTTGATGTTTATGAGTAGATCGATTGAAAAGATAGTTAGTGAAGCATCTGAAAAGTGGATTGAAATTCCCGGAGTTACTGGGGTAGGAATTAGTATGGAAGAGGGTAGTGATATTATACTCGTTATGGTTGAGGCGGATACAATAAAAATCCGACAAAAAATACCACAAGAATATAAAGGTATAAAGGTTAAAATTCAGGAGACAGGTGTTATTTCAGCTGAAGATGAGAATGAATAAAATAACGATGATTTATTCAAAATACGCGATGAAGAAAAACTGGTTTAATTTTAGTTAACTATCTCTGGTTCAGGCTCAAGGGTTTTAGGTGGATCCCGTACAAATAGTAGTATTATTGGTATTGATACCATCTCAAGTAAACTTCCAGCTAATAATAAGAGATCCGGGTTTCTATCATAAAGCCACCCACCTAGAGTAGGGAAAGGTAAACCCAAGACACCTGAAATAGTGCCCATGAACCCCATAACTTTTGCACGATCCTTACTGGGTACAATATCAGTTATTAACGCCTGCCACGCTGGACCACCCATATATCCGCCTCCTCTAAGCCTACCTCCACCTAGTCCACCAGCGAACCCGATGACACCGTAAGCCCATAGTAGTTGGCTATAATCCTTGAACAAGTAGAGACTCAGACTGTCGAATGGTCCCAGTCCTCTAGCTAATAGTATGAAAGGAAATCGCCCGTATTTGTCAGCAAGAGCTCCGCTTATCATGTATAAGGGTACCGAGATTAGCATTGCGAGGCTCTGTAAGGTTCCATATTGTGTGTTTGTTAAACCTACATGGTTTATTGCGTATGGTGTGAGGAAGGTCCATGTCGTTCTCATAGCGATACCGCCGATAACGGCTACTGTAAGCATAGCGTAAACCGTTCTTGGTTGACGTTTGAAGGTGTCAATAACATCTTTGTTGAAGGGATTCATACTCTGTTCTTCCGCGTCATCATTGCGTAGGGTTTCTTTGATAACTAGATGACGTGTAATAGTGATTAGGCCCATTACTACAGTAAACATTAGTAAGCCGTAACGCACTGCTTTACCTAATCCAAGTATATCAAAATAGTATCCACCAACAATAGGCATGAATATTTGAGGTACACTCGTGAACATTCTATAAGCTCCGAACCCTGCGCCTCGATTTTCTTTTGGGATACTCTCGCTGATCAATGCGTTAAACGCTGGACCATATAAGCTAGCTACAGCCATCATTATCATTCCAGGTACGACCATCTGCCAACTTCGCGCCAGATACATGATGAAAGGAGCTACTGTTCTAACTGCGCTACCGAAGACAATTACTTTTTTCCGTCCAATCTTATCCGCGATTACTCCGCCTGGTAACTGGAAGAGGATCTGACTAGTATTCTGAATTGTTGCCAAGATACCTACAATTGTTACAGGAGTCCCCAAGCCTCCTTCTTCAACAGGAGTAATAAGATATAGGCTCCACCATAAGTCCCACTAACTGTTAAAGACTTGGTAAAGCATATTCGTGGTTCCGATGGCGAGAATGTTTTTGTTCGAGAATACCGTTCTAAACGTCGATGCCACAATGTTCTACCTGATACCAGAGTTTAATATCCCATCCCACTCCTCATTACATCCCTAAAAATGTTTGTAATAGTACACAGAACTGCACTATATTTCTGCTTCTTCAGGATCCCTGATGAATAATATCACCAATAGTACCTGCAGTATTGATGTAATTGCTACAGCGAACCAAGGGTAGTCTGGATTCAATGTATAAAGCATTCCTCCAGTCAGAGAAGACAGCATTACCGGGATAACAAACAAGGATCCCAAACCAGGTCCACCGGTTCCACCCCCAGTTGCACCTACAAGAAGGGTACCTCTACCAACAGCAGACATGACTCGACCACGTAACTCTCTTGGAGTGTAATCCGCCATAAGAGCTGAGCTAGCGGGTATAAAGGATGCTCCAGCTATGGCTGCTCCGAGTCTAATCAGTAATACGGTGTGGAAACTTGTTGCGAATATTAGTGAAGGCAAGGATATAAGAGAGATTAATGTTGAGAGTAGTAGAGTCTTTGTTCGCCCAATGTTATCCACTAACATACCAGCGGGTACTGTTAGCAGTACTTTCATCACGGTCTCATAGAGTAATATGAGACCCCACTCCACTTTGGTTAAACCTATCTCCTCGGTAACATAGACAACCCAGAAAGGACTCGCGATACCATTCAGAATAAACCCTAGTAAAACAACCAGACTCAATGCCTTAACACTCAAGGGTATCTTCCGTATCAGATCTGGTAATCCAGCGTAAGCCTCTCGTAATATTGTTGCTATACTGGGCATTGATCCCATATCCTGAACCTTGGTAGTATCCTCTAGCCGAGTATAGATCAGGTATGCACTGAAGAAAGCCTGGGCGCCCATGAAACCGTAAAGTATACGCATCCCAAGGTTATCACCATACATAACCAGTATTGTGGCCGCGATATATGGACTGAAAATAGATACAGCGTTGGACAAACCAGACATTATTGAGACACCCATACCACGGTTCTTCGGTTCCATGCTATCAGCCAGAATAGCTGAAGTAGGTGGGAAAGCAAATACCATAAATCCCTGAATCAGGGCACCCACAGCTATCCACTCCCAGTTCGGTGCCAATACGTAAATGACCGTCGTCAATCCCCTGAGAAAATCAGCCAACGCGATTAACTTCACACGGCTAACCCTATCTGTCAGGTAACCGGATACAGGGAAAACCACGAGCCCAGCCAGTGGTCTTATGCTATTGATTAACCCTATCTGGCCACTACCTCCCCCCACGGCTAAGACGAATAGACTGGCGTAGCTGAGCACCATCCTTCTAAAAAACATGCCAATAACTTGACGGATCAGTAATATGGTTAAATTACCCTTCATGAAGGAAAGCCGATCTCGCATATCTCGCATGAAACTCAAAACAGGACCATATGGAGTTAACTGACACATAAATAAAGTGGTATACTGTCTTGTAGTCTTTGAATGAAATAAAAAGAAGTTATTGGATAAAGAGAGCCAATACGGCTTTCTCAGTGTGCATCCTGTTCTCACCCTGATCAAAAACAGCGCTATGAGGGCCCTCAATGACGCTGTTAGTCATCTCTTCTCCACGGTAGCCTGGTAGACAGTGCATAAAGATGACATCATCCTTTGCCATGGCAATAGTCTCATCATTCACTTGGTACTTGGCGAACGCTTTCTTACGCTCCTCTATATCCTTGTGGCCCATACTGTGGAAGGTGTTAGCATATACTACATCCGCGTCTGTGAACGCTTCCTCAAGGTCACTTGTTATCACCATCTGTGAGCCTCTATTAGCTGCGTGCTCCTCTGCGAATTTTGTGACCTTTTCGTTAGGAGCCCATCCATCAGGTACAGCAACATACATATCCATACCCATTAGGCTGCTTCCAACCATAAGGCTCTGGCACACGTTCCATGGATCACCCACATAAGCTACCTTCAATCCCTCAAGCTTACCTTTGTGCTCACGCATAGTTAGCATGTCTGCTAATCCTTGGCATGGGTGTGTTAAGTCGGTTAACGCGTTGATGACGGGGCTATCCATGTACTTTGCATATTCCTCTACTACATCCTGGCCATAGGTTCTGATAACTAATCCATCACAGTACCTGTCCAGAATACGGGCAGTGTCTTTGATGGGCTCTCCTCGGGCTAGCTGCATTGTCTCTGGTGTGCTATAGAAACTCTGCATTCCTAGGTGAGCAATGGCGGCTTGGAAGCTGAATCTTGTCCGTGTGCTGTGCTTCTCGAATACCATTGCTATGGTTCTGCCTGCGAGGTACTCGTGGCGCTGCTTCATCATACGTTGACGCTTAAAGTCAGCGGAGACATCTAGAATATATTTTACCTCTTCAGGTTTCCAGTCCATTAGGGTTAAATAGTCTTTTCCTTGAAATCGGTCTTTCATACTCATACTGAGTCGAGAATATAGATGCTGACTTATGGTATAATATTATCGCCTATTCTATTTGCGTCAAGAAAGATAGAAAAAGTTTCAACTGGGAGATCGAGGTTAACAAGCACCCGGTTATCTGCGGGAATCAAGGAAGGTGTTAATTACCCTCAGTATTTGTCCAGGCTCCCATTGGTAACATCCTAGGTTGTGACCATACATGGACATATAGACATGATGAACATTAGGTATACGTTCTTTAGCGTACTCCACCTCATCATCAGTCATTATCCCACCTTTATCCATATTTGCTTGAATAAGCAACACGGGACACTGAATATCCCTGATACGCTCAGACTCGTATCCTGTTGAGACCTCGTTGAAGACCTCATCGTCTTCTCCTCCTATGCTCCACGGGGTTAACACCCTTGGATCCAGGTTTCGTAGGTAGAGCGCCTTATTGAGTATAGATATGTAATCCAATCCATCTCCATAGGTACCGGGTTCACGCCAAGGAATATCAATGGGCATATCCGCCACCATTTGAACAAACTGGTTTAAAGACACCTGTTTACTAGCCAGTTTCTCCCAACCAGACCAGAAAGTATGATAATCAATCATCACTTTTCGCACATTCTCCAGCTTAATGTTGGCGTCTCCAAAGATCAATGTCTTTACCAAGTCTGATCTCTCAGCTGCCACCATCAATGAGACCATACCGCCTAGAGCAGTGCCATAAAGAGTGGTCTTTTCAGCTATCACATGTTCTATGAAACTTATTGTGTCGTTGATGTGATCAATATACCTGTAAGGGGGTGTATGGCTTGACGCACCGTGTCCCCTGAAATCCAGTGCATAGACATGGTATCGCTGTGTCAACCAGGGCATCAAGGGCTGGAAGAACTGCCACCTATCAGTCAAACCATGTAAAAATAATATTGCTGGACCAGAGTCTGGTCCTTCCGCGTAGTTTAAGGCTGCTTCGCTTCTATTATAGGTCTTCTCGATGAGCATAGATGTATTGACTGGTTTATTGTTGATAAGCGATAGGATCAGTAATGCTCTTCAAAATACTCAGAGAATCTCCCCAAACCTTCTCTAAAGGTCTTGAAGGACTACCACAAGGCTTCAAACAGCTTCAGGTTCTTTCCACAATTCACCATAACAAGAGAAGATATTGATTAATTTACTCAAACACTAAACGATATCCTTGAACAATATTTACTTTAATTTTTACTAATAAAAGATAATGGCGCTGGGTATGGGATTTGAACCCATGAGCGCTTTACGCGCACTGACTTAGCAGGCCAGCTCCCTACCAGGCTAGGAGAACCCAGCAACCAAACAGTATGCACCCCAACTGCGTTTTAAAGATTATTCTATTGGATAGACCCTGCGGCCTTCCACATAAGTCATCTCACATCGCCAATCCTTCAGCGCCTCGGGTTCAACTTCAAGGGGGTTAAAATTCCATACTGCTAGGTCAGCGTATTTACCGGGTTCTATGGTGCCTATCTTGTCTTCCATGTAACAGTGTCGGGCAGCTGGCAGGGTATAGAATCCTAGAGCGGTCTCGGTGTCTACGGCTTCCTCCGTTCCAAGATTATTACCTTTTATGGTATTTCGTGTGACTGAAGAATAGAGCCCAATATTGGGCAAGGGTTGCGTCACAGTGGCGTCATGACTAATACCGATGGGTACACCCAGTTCCGATAATGTTTTCACTGGCATGCACTTATTGCATCTTTCCTCCCCTAGGGCCTCAATGAAGCTCTCACCCAGGAAATAGATGAAAGGAGTCTGGGTGTTAACCATCACATCAAGGTTGACTAACTGTTTTTTAGCTCTCTCTGTAGGGAAATAGCAGTGGACTATTTGATGGCGGGGATCCAGTCGTTGATGGGTCTTCTGGGCGTGTTCGAAGGAGTTCATGGTGATGTCTATGGCCTTATCCCCGATGGCGTGTACAGCGATTTGGAATCCTTCTCTATGACCTAGTGTTACCATCTTGTTGAGTTCTTCCTGAGTGATCATCTGGTTTCCATGTTCCTCGGGTTTATCCCTGTAGCCCTCATAGAATAACGCAGTCCTTGGCCCCACGCCACCATCTACAGCCATCTTTAGACCGGTGATCCGAAGCATATCGTCTCCACCCACTACATAGTTTTCAACAGCCCACTGGGTCTCCTCTAGGCTCATTAAGAAACCTACCTGTATCTGTACGCGGTGGGTTAACTCGCCGCGCCTATGACTCTCTCGGTATGCTTCTATGTCCTCTGCTAGTAACCCGGGTTCTATTACTGTGGTAAATCCAACTGAGTGGAAGTCTTTACAGGCCTGTCGAATGGCTTTGAGCTTATCCTCCATGTTCCACTCTATGACGTTTGTCACCAGATTCGTAGCGTGCCCCCGTAGTAATCCAGTGGCTTCTCCATCCTCGTCTCTTTCTATTACACCAAACTCGGGATCAGGTGTATCCTCATCTATTCCAGCTATTTCTAGGGCTTTACTATTTGCTACCCCCATCTGGAATACTCGTTTAATATATACCGGATTATCTAGACTAATGGAGTCAAGATCGTGTTTAGTAGGGAATCTTTTCTCTTCAAGGAGCGATTCATCCCAAGTATGAGCGATAATCCATTGCCCCTCAGGGGCCTCTTTGACTCGCTCCTTTAGTAATTCAACGATCTCACGTATACTCTTTGCTTTCGGGTATCGTATATCTATGATGAAGGCTGACGATAATCCATGCTCTAAGAAGTGATCATGCGTGTTCACGAGCCCGGGTGTGCAGGCTCTCCCACTAAGATCAACTACTTCTGTCATGGGGCCAATTAACCGCCTAACCTCAGGTTTACTGCCCACCGCTATGATTTTACCTTCACGAGCAGCGAGAGCATCGACTGTACCCCTACGTGGATCCATGGTTATTACTGGTCCATTCTGGATAACTAGATCAGCGAAAGACATAGATAGAAAATGGTTGTTGGGCTCTAAAACCTTATCATACTATAGTTTGAGACGCATATAGTCTCCAGCATTCATAAATCCCTGTTTAAGGTAAAGGGGTCGACCAAGGTTGCTGGGGTTATTAACCTGGATATCGTAGCAATCCATATCTCGGGCTGCCTTTAGTGCTGCTTCGAGTAGCATTGTGCCTATTCCTTGGCCTCTATATTTTTCGTCTACAATGTATTCTTCTATCCTAGCATATGATCCGCTACATCTTATGGCTACGGGATATGATAACGTGATTACTCCTACTACTTGGGTATTAATTTTAGCCACTAGGATTATACCGAGATCAGGGTTGTTCAATATTTTATGGAAGACCTTATGACCTGATTCCTGATCTACCCTGTAGTCATCGCTTCTCTGTCTTGACGTAAGTTTGCTGAATAAATTGAATACCTGAGCCTCGTCTTCGATTTGGGCTCTACTGATATTAGTCATATTTGCTACAATAGTGGTCTAGGATTAGAATCTTGACATGGTCTTTACACCTGTCTTGGTTCCGATATAGGCTATCTTTGAGTACCCTATGAATAACCCTGTTTCCATGACACCTTGTACTGAATGGAGTCTAGCGTTAAGATAACCGGGGTTATGTATTGGCCCAAAATCTGCGTCGATCAGGTTGTTACCATTATCAGTGACAACGGGCCCCAGTTTTCCTACCGCTTGGCGAATATCCGGTTTTGCACCCATGTTTCTCAGTTTCCTTGATACAGGTGTTACGGCCATGGGGTGTACTTCCAGATACACTGGTTGGTTTCTACCTAGTACATCTGTTACCTTGGTCTGGTCTGCTATCAGGATATATTCCTTACAGCAACTTGCCACTATTTTTTCCCTTAATAGTGCTCCGCCTCCACCTTTTATGGCGTTGAGTTCTTGGTCTATTTGGTCTGCTCCGTCGAAACCGAAATCTAGTACAGGGTTCTCGTCTAGTGATGTTAAGGGTATCTGGGCTTTGACTGCTTCTTGGATTGCCTGATAACTAGTGGGGACAGCTCTTATGCCTTTTAGTTCTCCATTTCGTATCTTTTCCCCTATTATCCTGATGCCTTCGGCCGCGGTTGTACCGCTCCCAACCCCTATCACCATATCGTCTTCGATGTGTTCTACCACTTTTTCTGCTGCCCTTATTTTTGCACCCGTTCTCCAGCTCATTGTTCCAGCTCCAGTCTCTCTAACTCGTCTAGTTCCTTAAGCACATCCTGTTTAAGCCTATCGAGTCTGTCCTCAACCGTCTCCCTGCCCCGGCTCTCACTGGTTTCTTCATCTTCCTCATCATCTTCTTCAGGCTCTTCCTCCTCTTCGGGTTCCTCTTTGTCTTCTTCATCGTCTTCAGGGGGAGGTCTTGGTCTTCGCCTTCTGGGTTTAGGTTTTGGTTTAGGTGGTTCCTCTGGTTCCAGTTCAGGTTTCTCGATATCCAGTTCCCTTATGATTAGATCGATCTGGCTTTGGGTTTCTGTTAGAGTCTGCTGGAACTGTTCTACTATGTTTGCCCTTATCTCCTCAAGCTCGTTGAGGCTTACTATGAGCTCTGCTTTCTTGAGCTCCTCGTTTACTTGCTGCATCTCGGCCTCATAATTTTTGCTGAGACGTTCTCTTTCCTCGCGGCTGATCTCTCCATTATCCTCAGCCTCAAAGAGTCTTTTCATAACCATACTGAGTATCTCTTGCTGGAGAGTCAGTGTGCGTATCTTTGTTCGTGCTGCTTCAACTTGCTGTCGCTCTGTTATGCTTGGAAGAGCGGGTAGATTTACTTTGCTTGGCTCTACTTCTACGACTACCTGCTCGGGGTTGCTGGGCTCTGTTTTTTCAGGTTTTTTCTGTACTCCCTCGGTTGCTCTCATGAACATTATGATGGCGATCGCCGCTACGATGAGAGCACCTATACCCAAAATCATGTCGGTAGTTAAAGTAATAGCCATGTAACTCACTCTTTTCTTGAAGCCCTATATATTTAAGCGCTAACCCTCTTTATGTGATTGTCGCATTAAAATTGCATCATTTATTTAATTATTTCATTGAGTGAGGTACTATAATTTGAGGCTCTGGATTTATAGGTTAATGTAACTGAGTTTACTGGAATAGTAATGAGTAAGGTGCTTGGATTAGGGAAAGTATCTAGAGAGGTCTTTGATAGAGCAGTTTTACCTCATATTCCCGTTGAGAAAGATATTGAACTGGATGGAGCCACAACAAACCTAACAGGCGAAACAGTTATCGCTCACGCTCCAAGCATAGGTGTACCTATAGAAGCACTAGGTTTCTTCGCCTTCCACTACTCAGCCAGTAATGTTGCATCAAAATTCGGTAAACCCAGTCACCTGATATCAGGTATATATCTTCCACTGAGATCAACTGAAGTTGAGCTAGAGACCATAGCGAAAACTCTTGGTGGAGAAGCGAAAAAATATGGGGTAACAATCACGGCTGGACAGACAGCCACCTATTATGGGTTAGATATCCCCCTCTTAACATCTACATGTATTGGAAAAAGCATCAGATCACCCCAGGATATGATGCCGGGCGATAAGGTACTGATCATAGGAGAGGTAGGGGGAGAAGCAGTATGGCTTGATACATTATCAACAGGGAAGAAAACAGAAGTGTGGAGAAGCTTCACCCCTTTACCGGTAATTACATCGTTACAGAACATCAGTGGGATAAATATCATGCACGATGTCTCGGAAGGAGGGATAAAGGGTTCATTGTACGAGATAGTCGCTAGCTACGGGCATGGTTTAGACATCTCATCAAAGGACATAGAGCTCTACCCTGGAGCAGAGAAGCTAACAGGGGATATATTCAGGGCTCCAACATATGGTGCATTAATTGTAATCTCAAAAAGTAACGCCGTGGGTGAGATACAGGAGAAATGCAGGCAACTTGATGTGCCCTGCTCTGTTGTTGGAAAAGTAATTGAAGGAAAGAGCTTGATCTTCGATAAAGAGAACATCAGGGAACAGAAAAGGGTTGATATCGATGAGATCTATGGTAGTTTCGCAAAAAAAGACAGTCTATTAGATGAGTTATCCCGTGCAGTGGATCATCTTCTAGAGATTGAGGGACTGGTTGATCTTATTCCCCAGGTAGGCATGAATATTATATACGCCAAACCCACCCCCGAGAAAGATGATGACATCGCTGGCTTGAGTGGCCGCATAATCAAAGCCATGAAAAAACCAATGCTATGCGGAGAAATAAAATACGGCGCCTCGAAATACCTCGCATCCGTTATACTTCAAGCCCAGAAAATAGATGAATCCAAAAGAGCAGCAATCAACCTAAAATATAATCCCGAGATAGAGAAAAGACTCAGGGCAATGGGGTTAAAAGTCAAACTTCTCCCACCCAAGATCGAGGGCGAGGGGTGTCCTGTCGCATTATACCTAGTGGATACTGCGTCCCTACATGATGCTTATCTTCACCCAGGGGATTTCGGCGTGGAACCAACGAGCACCATCATCGGGGAGAATCCAGATGAGTTAGTTAAGATAATATACGAGTTGGTGGGTTTTGAGCGACAAGATTGACGCATTTAACATTGTAGCCGACAAATATGATGACTGGTATACACACCCACAGGGAAAACAGGTATTCAAGGCTGAGTTGAAGGGAGTCGAGAAAATGATCCCTAAAAAGGGATTGGGTCTTGAGATAGGTGCCGGTACCGGGTTCTTTGCGTATCATCTTATAAATCTGGAAAGAAAGATCTTATGTCTTGATCCATCCGTCGAGATGCTTAACCGAGCAAAGAACAGGGGGTTACACTGTATCATGGGGGTGGGTAACTCAACACCATTACGCCAAGGTGTTATCGATTTTGGTTACCTTGTTACTGTTCTCGAATTCCTCGACAAGCCAGTAGAATTACTAACTGAATTCAGGGAAAATGCGCAAGCATATGCATCAATCTCCATCTTATTCATCAACGCTGAGAGTAAATGGGGTGAATTCTACCAAAAAATAGGGAAACAAGGAGACACCGTGTTCCAGCACGCGAAACTATACAGTCCACGACAAGTAATCAAGTTGTTAAATAAAGCAGGATACAAAGTGAAAAAATCTATAGGCATATTGAACTCTGATCCCTTTGATAAAAAAGTAGATCAGAGACTACTCAAAGCATCAGAAAAAAGCGGCGTAGTAATCATTAAAGCAGCCCCCAAGAAATGTTCTTGAATCCTCCACCTCAGCATCTATTTTTTTTTCTTTCACATTGGGTAAAATTTATAAAACAAGCATAAGGTTCTGTCTGTGAAGGGGAGCTAGACATGCAGTCTGGCTGAGAGGCACGAAAAACGTCGACCCTTTGAACCTGATCCAGGTAATGCTGGCGGAGGAAAAAAGAGTGAAAGAATATACACAGAAAAAGGGTTTCTATAAGGCATCGGAGTTAGAGTTTAAGGCATCAAAACAATCAAGTAGGACCAAGAATATCGCTGTTGCAGCGGTTTTAACAGGCTTAACGGTTGCGTTGAGCAGTTTCTACATACCATTGGGAACCACTAAATGCTTCCCAGCGCAACACATGATAAACGGAATAGCAGGAGTACTCCTTGGACCATGGTACGCCATGTTCATGGCACTAGCAACGGGAACCATCAGGAATCTCCTAGGTTTGGGCACAGTATACGCCTTCCCGGGAGGTATCCCAGGGGCTCTCGTCGTAGGACTAATTCACAGATATGTAGCCGAAAGTGATATGGCGGCTATAGCTGAGCCACTGGGCACAGTGGGAATTGGAGCCACCTTGAGTGCTTTATTATTCGCCCCCATGCTAGGGCAAAGCCTAACACTGTACTTCTTCTGGGCAGCTTTCGCAGCTAGCAGCGTACCGGGTGCAATTTTGGGATACATCGTATTGAAAGGACTCCGGAGGCTTGGCGTTGACAAGTTACTCGTTTAATGCTTTAAGGGGTAAAAAGACATTAATCACTGGTGACGTGGGTTCCGGTAAGACCCGGCTAACCCGAAAACTACTAGATGAAGCAATAGCGCAGGGTGAGAAGATCACTGTAATCGACTTCGCGCCTTTAGCAAGGATTGTCAAGGGCGTCAAGGTTGGTGGGCATCTAATAAAAGAAGATAAAAAAATCAGAGTCTTAAAATCAGATAGTATCGCTACACCCCGGTTAAGTGCAGCCAACGCGGATGAATTACTGAGGCTAACCAAGTCAAACAGGGATATAACCAGACAGCTACTAGAATCTTACATCGAGGACACTACACCGGTTCTATTCATCAACGATGTGAGTATTCACCTCCAAAGCGGTGAACTCAAACCCATACTTGAAGCAGCTAGTAAAGCCGAGACCGTGATTATTAACGGCTACATGGGTGAGACCCTGAAAGATGACCAGGGGTCGGGGGTCTCACATAGGGAACACGCCTTGATGAATAAACTCAGGCAAACTATGGACCAGGAGATAAGACTAGGAGAATAAATGGAAATGAAGACACAGTTAACAAGTGCAAAAAAAGGCGTAATAACAGAAGAGGTAAAACAGGTAGCAAGAGACGAGGGGTTACCACCAGATAAAATCAGGAGAGGCGTGGCTGCTGGCAGGATCGTTATCACCAAGAACACTGCCAGGAATATACCTGCGCTGGGCATAGGCGAAGGATTATTCGTCAAAGTTAACGCTAACATAGGTACCAGTCAAGATATTCTGGACGTGGACATGGAGCTGGAGAAGGCGCGTGTAGCAGAGGCCGCTGGCGCCCATACATTGATGGATCTAAGCACAGCCGGGGATATTAACGAGATAAGGAAGAGGATTCTAGCCGAGACAAATCTTGTTGTGGGCACGGTTCCCATCTACCAGGCAGCCATCAAGATGAATGAAGAGGGAAAAGCCATAGTGGATATGACTGAAGATGATCTATTCAACGTCATAGAGCAGCAGTGTAGAGATGGCGTAGACTTCATCACAGTACACTGCGCAGTCAACAAGCAGAGCGTCGAGAAGATCAGACAACAGGATAGATTAATGGGGATAGTAAGCAGAGGAGGAACATTCCTCGCCTCAAGAATACTGCACACGGGTGAGGAGAACCCGTTATACAGCAACTATGATTACCTGCTTGAACTAGCCGGGGGGTATGATGTAACCCTGAGCCTCGGGGATGGTATGAGACCTGGATGTGTCCATGATGCAACGGATATGCCCCAGATACAGGAGTTGGTTACCATAGGTGAGCTTGTTCAGCGAGCGAGAGACGCCGGTGTCCAAGCCATGGTTGAGGGTCCCGGGCATGTACCACTGGACCAGGTGGAGGCCAACGTCAAGATACAGAAGACCATCTGTAAGGGGGCACCATTCTATGTACTCGGACCACTAGTCACGGATATTGCCCCGGGTTATGATCATATTGTGGGTGCTATCGGTGGAGCATTAGCCGCTTCAGCTGGAGTAGATTACCTATGCTATCTTACACCATCAGAGCACATCGGCTTACCTGATATAGAGGATGTACGTGAAGGCGTCATAGCCTCCAGAATCGCGGCACATGTGGGAGATATGATCAGAAGGCCTGATGTAGCCTTTGAATGGGATTACAATATGAGCAAAGCCAGAGCAGAGCTAGACTGGGAGGAACAGATCAAACAAGCCATAAACTCTGGGAAAACCCGCAGAATAAGGGAGAAAAGAGCACCCAGAGAGGAAGAAGGTGAGGGATGCAGTATGTGCGGAGATTTCTGCGCAGTCAAGATATTAAAGGAGTATTTGAAATGAAAAAAGTATTGAGTATAGCAGGCTCCGACTCGGGTGGAGGAGCGGGGATACAGGCGGATCTTAAGACATTTGCAGCGTACAGGGTTCACGGGATGACTGCCATAACAGCTGTCACTGCCCAGAACACCCGCGGCGTATCAGATATCCAAGGTGTTAACCCAGATATCATTAAGGCTCAGATCAAGGCAGTCGTAGAGGATATTGGAGTAGACGCTGTTAAGATAGGAATGCTTCACAGTAGCCAGGTGATCGAAGCTGTCGCTGAGATGATCAGTCACTATAAGCTACCCCACGTGGTATTGGACCCGGTTATGGTGTCAACCAGCGGCTCCGAGCTACTGGAACCATCAGCTAAGAAGTCGATAATAGAACAACTTCTACCACTGTCCAGCGTATTGACACCCAATATCCATGAAGCCGAGATACTTGGCGAGTCGAGTAT
Organism: uncultured Candidatus Bathyarchaeia archaeon; assembly: GCA_964487465.1. Lineage (GTDB taxonomy): Archaea > Thermoproteota > Bathyarchaeia > TCS64 > TCS64 > RBG-16-57-9. Next base: position 20,042 of record CAZAQI010000010.1, on the reverse strand, counting down.
AGGATCCGTTGAAGACGCTAAAAGGGTAGCAGAGAAAATCAGCAAACATGGACCAAAAGCTGTACTAATTAAGGGGGGACACCTAGGAGATCCAGATAAAGCCACTGATATACTATATGCTAAGGGAAAACATCTAGTACTTGAGTCTAAACGCCATGAAACCCGTAACACCCATGGAACTGGCTGCAGCCTAAGCTCCGCCATAGCAGCCGAGCTAGCCCAAGGAAAAACAGTAGAAGAAGCCGTGAAGGGCGCCAAGAAATTCGTCAACAAGGGCATCAAGGCGGGAATAGATATAGGAGATGGACCCGGACCAGTAAATCCCATGGTGTCCCTATATGATGAAGCCGATAAAATCAAGGTCCTCGATAACATCAGAGAGGCGGTTAGACTGGTGGAGTCGGAGCCGTTGATTAGAAAACTGGTTGCCGAATGCCAGATGAACATAGGTATGGCCC
>CAZAQI010000010.1:0-19574 GCA_964487465.1 uncultured Candidatus Bathyarchaeia archaeon | reverse complement strand
CCATGCGGATGATGCAGGTGATGTGGCCGCTGTTGATGGAAGGCTCACAAAACACATGGACGGCGTACGGGCTCAGGGTTCACCCAGATTCGATGCATCCAGACACATAGCCCACACCATACTAGCTGTCAGGGAATTTGACACAAGTAAACGAGCCGGCATGAACCTAATCTACAAGCCTGAGATAGTTGAAGCCCTTAAAGAACTAGGGCTTGTCGTCTCATATTATGATAGACGAGAAGAACCAGAGGAGTACAAGGATATTGAGGGTATGACCACCAAGTGGGGGTCCGCGGAGGCTGTAAAACGCGCTGGGAGGACACCTGATGTCATCTATCACCTCGGTGATTGGGGTAAGGAGCCTATGATTGTTCTCCTGGGTGAGTCAGCTGTAGAGGTGGCTTCCTGGTCTGTTGAGGTAGCTAGGGGGCTAAAGTAGTTGGGTTTCAGCGAGGAGCTAAAAAAAGAGAACATTAAGACATGGACGGCCATCCTCCATCATCCTTTCATCCAGGAACTAGGCGAAGCATCACTACCCATAGATAAGTTCGTTTATTACATTAAACAGGATTACAGGTACCTTATCGAATTCAGTAGATGCTTGGGGTTAGCTACTGCCAAGTCTAGGAATATTCAGACTATGAGAAAGTGGGCTCAGATGATGGAAGGGTGCCTGAGATACGAGACAGAGATGATTGAAAAAGTCTCCAAGAGTCTTGGGATATCTGTTGAGGAAATTGGTAACACGAGGATAGCTCCATCAAACATGGCTTATGTGAACCACCTATTACGCGTAGCTTATGAGGGTAGCGTAGCGGAGAACGTTACTGCTCTTTTACCATGTATGTGGACATACATGGACGTAGGCAGTGTTCTCTCAGAGATAGGGGGCTATAAGGAACACAGAGTCTATGAGAACTGGTGTAACACATACAATGCCCCCGAGTACGCGGATCTAGTCAAGATCTACAAGGATGTAGTGGATGATACGGCAGAAACCTCAGGTGGCCCTATTAAGAACCGTATGAGGAGGGTTTTCCAGATAAGCATGCGATACGAGTATATGTTCTGGGACATGGCCTACAAACTTGAAGAGTGGTCCATCTAACGGGTAATCTTTATATCCCATTTTGAATGCACGATATGCGAAGGGGAGCTGGACATGCAGTCTGGCTGAGAGGCACGAAAAACGTCGACCCTTTGAACCTGATCCAGGTAATACTGGCGGAGGAAAAGAAAATATGAGTAATAAATACTTTGATACAAAGGTTTTAGCGGAGATGGCTATCGCCATTGCTCTCGCAACGGTTCTAAGTTATATCAAGATATTCAGCATGCCATACGGGGGCTCAGTGACTCTAGGAAGTATGGTGCCCATATTATTGATCTCGTTCAGGCGAGATGTGAAAGTAGGGGTCACCACAGGAGTCATATATGGGGTTGTCCAGATGATTCTCGACGGCTGGTTCTACAGTCCAGTCGGGATGTTCTTAGATTATCCATTAGCTTTCGGCGTACTTGGACTAGCTGGGTTATTCAAAAAGCAGCCTATATTCGGTGTCGTTGTCTCGATGGCTGGGAGATTCATCAGCCACTTCATCAGCGGCGTCGTATTCTTCGGGATGTATGCCCCGGAGGGAATGAGTCCTGTAGTATACAGCGCAGTCTACAACGGGGGATATATGCTTCCAGAGTTAATAATCAGCGCGGTCTTGATTTACTTGCTTGTTCAGCGTGATGTCCTGAGCATGAACCTCTAAAATTTTTTCTATTTTTTTATGCGTAATACTTGTTACTCAAATCGCTTATAACCTATCGCTTATCTGTCATCTAAAAATGGTGCACAGAGTTGAGTGATAACGAGTTCTATATGAGCACATACAAGCCAGACATAGAGATCAACACACCGAAAAAAGTCTGGTTATTCGACACCACATTAAGGGACGGCGAGCAGATGCCCGGAGTCACTTACACAATAGACGAGAAGATAAGGATCGCACGACAACTTGATGATCTACGGGTACCCAAAATAGAAGCAGGCTTCCCCATTACGAGTCCAGGTGAGACTGAGGCGGTCAAAAGGATAGCGGGTCTTGGATTAGATTCTACGGTCTGCGCCTTGGCTCGTCCATTGAAGGGAGATATTGATCGTGCTCTTGACTGTGATGTACCATATATTCACATCTTCATCAGCACAAGTGATCTTCACATTAAGCATATGATGAACACTACTCGTGAAGAGGTTATGAGGCAGAGCATCGAAGGAATCGAGTATGCTAAAGACCACGGAGTAACAGTTGAGTATAGTCCACAGGATGCAACAAGAACAGATATGGAATACTTAAAGGAGATATGTATAGCGGCATCAGACGCTGGAGCGGAGATGCTGAACATACCCGACACAGTCGGTGTAATGACTCCAAGAGTCACTTATGAATTCTTCAAAGAACTAAAGAGTACAGTGGATACTCCACTGAGCGCCCACGCGCATAACGATCTTGGTCAGGCGACAGCCACAAGCCTAGCAGCAGTAGAAGCAGGCGCAGAGCAGATACATGTCTGTGTTAACGGGTTGGGGGAACGAGCTGGAAACACCAGCCTCGAACAGGTAGCAGTCAGTCTACTAGCTCAGTACGGGATAGAGACAGGGTTAAACTACAAGAAAATAGCAGAGACATGCAGTCTAATAGAAAGACTTAGCGGAGTATATCATCCACCGAACAGCCCCATAGCTGGAGATAATGCCTTCGCCCACGAGGCAGGCATACATGTCCATGGCTTACTTGGTCACAGGGGCAACTATGAGATAATAAACGCCGAGTTCGTTGGAAAGAAATCTAGGATAGCCGCGGGTAAGCACGCTGGCCGCCATGGGGTATTTAAAATGGTTCACGATATGGGTTTCGAGCCAACGGAGGACCAGTTGAAGCTTATAGCTAAACGGGTTAAATCCATCGGCGATACGGGGAAAGTATTGACCGACAGTGATCTATATGCGATAACCAAGGATGTAATGAACCTACGAGTAGAAGACAGGGTTAAGCTAGAGCAGCTACTTGTGGTTACAGGTAATACCATTACGCCCACTGCGAGCGTCACATTGAAGGTTGATGGAAAACCAATGACTGGAAGCGGAGTAGGCAATGGACCCATCGATTCAGCGGTTAACGCCATCAGGAACGTGGTAAGCGGATTCGCTGATATTTCACTAGAGAAATTCATGATGAAAGCCATCACGGGGGGAACTGACGCCGTAGCGGATGTAACAGTAGGCGTCAGACAGGGGGACAGGACCATCAGCGCGAGCAGCGTACACGGGGATACAGTAATGGCGAGCGTAGAAGCCATACTCAAAGGCATGAACAGACTCTTGGACAAGGGAGATCAACAATGAGCACTATATCAGAGAAGATACTAGCAGGACACGCTGGACTAGATGAAGTACACCCCGGTGAGATAGTTAAAGCCTCGATCGATTTCGCTTTCATGCCCGCATTAACAGCTGCATTAGCCTTCCACGCCATGTATGATATGGAGATCAATAAAGTCTTCGACCCGGATAAGGTCACCATACTACTGGATCATATTGCCCCAGCGACCAACATAACCAACGCAAAACTCCACAAGGAATGCAGAGAGATAGCCCAGAATCAAGGGTTATCCAGTTTCTATGATATTAACAGCGGAGTCTGTCACCAGATCATACCGGAGAATGGACACGTATACCCGGGGATGTTATTGGTGGGAGCGGATAGCCACACATGTACTCATGGAGCCTTCGGTGCATTCGCCACAGGAATAGGCAGCACTGATATGGGAGCAGCCATTGGGACCGGTAAACTCTGGTTCAAGATCCCTGAAACCATCAAAGTGCAAGTGGATGGAAACCTAAGTAAACGTGTGATGAGCAAGGACGTTATATTGAAGACCGCTCATATACTGGGAGCGGATGGAGCCACTTACTGTGCCTTAGAGTTCAAGGGCTCAACTATAGATGAGATGAGTATAGGAGCCAGAATGACACTATGCAACATGGCGATAGAGGTGGGTGGCAAGACAGGTATATGTGAACCCGATGATAAAACATTCAAATTCCTGAAGAATCGAGTCCATCACGATTATCAGCCAGTGTATTCCGACAGCGACGCGTTTTACAGAGAGACCGTTGAGGTAAACGGGAGAGATCTTGATCCCCAGGTAGCATGCCCCCATGCGGTTGACAACGTTAAACCCGTGAACGAGGTGGCGGGAACAGAGATAAATCAAATATTCATCGGATCATGCACAAACGGTAGACTTGAAGACCTGCGTATCGCAGCCGAGATCCTTGATGGCGAGAAAATCAGTAAAAACGTCAGGGTTATTGCTACACCTGCCAGCCCAGAGGTATACAGACAGGCTAACGCTGAAGGAATAATAACTAAGTTGATGAACGCGGGAGCAGTCATTTGCAACCCAAGCTGCAGCGTATGTTTCGGCGGAAACCAGGGAATACTGGCACCGGGGGAGGTAAGTCTAAGCACCAGTAATAGGAACTTCCGTGGAAGACAGGGAAGTACAGAGTCATATGTTTACTTGTCGAGTCCGGCCACGGCTGCGGCAAGTTCAATATATGGAGCTATCACCGACCCGAGGGAGGTATAAGAATGATAAAAGGAAAAGCATGGAACTATGGCGACGACGTGAATACAGACTTTATACTACCTGGAATCTACTTGGAGCTAACGAACCCAGAAGAGATGGGGAAACATGCCATGGAAGGAATAGACCCCGAGTTCGCAGAGAAAGTTGAATCAGGGGACGTTATTATTGGTGGACGAAACTTTGGGTTGGGCAGTAGCAGGGAACATGCTCCAATTGCCTTAAAATACAGCGGGGTGTCAGCCGTGATAGCCGAGGGTTTTGCCCGTATCTTCTATAGGAATGCTGCAAACCTTGGGCTACCAGCGCTGGAGTGCCCAGATGTTAGCGATGAGATCAAGACGGGAGATACCGTAGAGGTTGATCTTGTTGAGGGAAAGATAATTGTTAACGGAGATAAAGAGCTGGATTTTACACCTGTTCCAGAGTTTATGATGGATATCATCAAGGCCGGGGGACTCAGGGAATACATCAAAAATAACAAAGACAAATGGTAAGCCCAGTACTTCCCTAAAGTTATAACTAACCAACAAAACACTATTTTCATGACATGTTACTTCAGACACATGAATGATCTTTTTAAAAAAGATAGACATCGAGGTTACACAGGATAAGAAGAAAGAGATCGATAAGAAAATCCATGAATACCTGGGTATAGACTACAAGAACTGCAGCCAGACATGGAGACATCAAAGAACGCAGAGATGAAACTCCCAATAAATTCATAACAGAGTTGAAAAACGCGCTGACCAAATAGGGGAAGGAAGTGATATTCTACATAGACTACAGATTCTTTCAATAAAAGAACAATATAAGTTAAAAAGAAGATTAACGACTACTAGCATGTACGAAATGTGTACACGTACCTATAAGTTATAACATGTAACTATAAAAACACAAATACCCCAGGGAAACCTTTTAAATCAAGAAACACGCAATAAGTCTCGTCCGGGTGTAAAAGATGACAGGTGTATATATTCTCCCAGCCTAGAAAAAAAGACTATCCGACCCCTGAATTCAACAACATTCTCGAAAATATCCAAGACATAAAACGAGAGATAACTGAATTCGGCTTAAAAACAGAAAACAAGATGGCCTACTTTAGACTTATAAAAAGAGTAGACTCCCTAGAGCATAGCATTCAGCTCCACAGCAAACAACTAGACCAACTTGAACAAGCGTTAATGACGGCAGCCAGCACAAAACTAACCGATAAACAGAGAACCATCCTCCACTGGCTAACCACCAGATATGATGATGACGAGGTCTACACAAATCTAATCAAACAACTCAGCGAAGAACTAGAGATACCAGAATCCACCGTAAGATGGAACCTACGGGGGCTACGAGACGCAGATCTCATTAACGCAGGCACGAAAGATAACAAAGGAGTACCAGTGAGCCTAACCATGATGGGTAAAATCATGGCCAACTACGCCTACAACATCTAACTGAAAAAAGCCTTTAGGTTTTCCAGAATATTATCCTTTTTCCCATTAAAAAATCAATTTACTAAACTAAAACACGCATGAGAAGTGTAACACATTTACCCATAATCCTTTAAGCCACGCAACACCAGAAAGAAGTCAGGTGGTAAAGCCTATGAGCGATGAATTAAGTAAGAACGCGCAAAAAAGTATAGAAGCTTACATAATGATGAACATCAAATCAGGTTCAGAGGACGATGTGTGTGAATCACTATCCGAGTACCCACAAGTCGAGGAAGTAGCCGTCATATACGGTGAATACGACGCAATCATCAAGGTAAAAACAGAAAACATGAAGACACTTGACAACTTCATTACAGAGACCTTAAGGGCTTTACCGAACATATTTCTGACAGCAACAATGCTGATAGCAAAACAGTTCAAATAAGCCCAAAAGGCTTACCCAAAGTCATTCATCAATTTTATAAATCATTCAAAACAGTATAAAAGATCATCCGAAAAGAAAAAAAGAGAATATTGGCCGCAAACTTTATTATAGAAAACACTATTCATAGGTTCCACAGCCCTGGTAGTATAGTCAGGCCCAGTATGCTCGGCTGTCACCCGAGCGATCCCGGGTTCGAATCCCGGCCAGGGCGCCATTTAATATAAATCTAGAGTTCCTGAACATCCAAGCTTAGTCCTAGTTGTTTCTCAAGACGGCTAATATTCCGCCCATTCTTCCCAATAATCTTAGGTATTACTCCTGAATGAACTCTGATTATAGCGGAGGAAGGGCCCGTGATCTCGATCTCTGCGCCTTTATCGAATCTCCTAACGTGATGCATTATCCGTTCTTTGGCTAGCTCCTGAATATTGTCATACTCTTGATAACCGGTTCCAGCCACGGGCACCACGACGCTCTCATTCCCAAAAGTGAATATATCATATTCAAGGTAACCGGTCTCGAAATCCTTAATCTCCACAACAGGCCTCGCAAGGTCTTCACCTATCATACCTGAAGGAACCTTAACAGTCATCCCAACTGTATACACTCTCCTCACCTCGCCGTCTTTGATGAATATAATGGTATCTATGATACTGGGAATCATACCAAGCTCCGTACGGTGCAAGAACCTCTGTAAAGCGTCCAAAGCCTCCGAGGCGTGAACTACACCTACCATCCCTACCCCCGCCAGACGCATATCCATGAAAACCTCGAAATCCTCTGTCTGACGCACCTCATCAAAGATAGTGTAATCCGGGCGTACAAGAAGAAGTATATTGGCAGTCTTATGGAACTTTCCGTCTATGGCACCGTACTGGGTTATCTCTGGACCAACCTGCAGATCTCTTGGACTCTCCATAGTCTTCGTGATCTTACCTAAACCTGTGTAATACTCCGCTAGGCTACTGGCAAACGTGGTCTTACCGCTCCCAGGGGGTCCTGCTATCAATATACCCTCAGCTTTCTCAGCGAGTCTCTGCTGAAGCTGGCTGGATAGATAGTAATCATCCAGCGTTAACTTGACTAAGGGCCTCACAACAGTAATCTCCAAGCCATCGCTGAAAGGTGGCTCTGCTATTGCTATACGATACTCATCCAATTGAACCACCATTGCACCGGGTTGACTCACCTCAACGAAGGCTTTCCCTTGATCAGTAGCATCCTTAATCTCCTCGATCATTTTTCTGAGCTCCCCTTTTGTTCTGGGGTTTTGCCTTATTTTTTCAAGGTGAAAATCCCCGGGTTCACCTCTTTTGGCGTGTGGTGGTACATCTTCCTTGAGGTGTACACTCATAGTGTCATCGGAGAAATATTGTTTAAAGCTCAGGCGAGTCTCATGAGGTTCAAGTTCCATATAGTCTACGTTTAATCCCTGTGCTTCTGCTACAAGACTCTGGACATAATCCATGGTCACTAGAATTGCTTTACTTTCTCTCACTACGTCTCTGATTAATGCATCGATACGTCCTTTGGAGGCTAACTGGATCTCCTCATAAGAGGGGCGATCACCCTTGAAAGATAATTCAACATGCTTCTTCAAACATTCAAGTCTTAGATCCTTAATCTCCTCAAGTCCTCTGTATCCCTCTTCTCTTCCCTCGTTTGCTTGAGCTTCAAGTTCACTTAGCACAGCATATGGAATTATTATTTCATCTACGTCTTCCCCGAGTAACTGTCTGGTATTCCTCTGTATTATTATGGAAGTATCTAGCACTAGTTTCAAGTAATGAGCCTCATAATAGAAATATCAGGTGCGCCTTAAAAACAGGAGTCATATATCCTAAAAAACTAACTATCTGAAAATCAGGAAAATAAGAATACTATATAACTACAAAGAATCAATATAGACCTACAATAATCCAGTACGTTTTTACCTTAGTGTTAAGTATAAGCTGTCGTACTAGAGAGATAGCATAAAGGAGGAAAAAATAGGGATATGTTCATGCCGAAAGCCTACGACCGGGCAATTACAATATTTTCACCAGAAGGAAGACTATACCAGGTCGAATACGCTCTAGAGCTAGTTAAAAGAGGAGCACCAATTGTTGGAATAGCTAGCCCAGAGGGAGTAGTTCTTGCTGCCAACGAGACACCAGAAAGTGAACTAGAGGATCCAGAATATTTCCGTAAAATATACCAACTGGATGACCATTTAGCCAGCGCAATATCTGGTCTTAGCAGCGACGCCAGAGTACTGATAGGACAGGCTAGGGTCTACTGTCAAAGCAACAAGCTCCTCTATGATGAACCTGTAGATGTCGAGGTACTAGCACGTAGAATAGGTGACATGAGTCAGGCATATACCCAGCACGCAGGGGTTCGGCCTTTCGGCGTGACCATGATTCTAGCAGGCGTGGACACTGTTGGTCCAAGAGTTATCACAACGGATCCAAGTGGAGCATACCGTGGATTCAAGGCTGTAGCAGTGGGAAGAAAGAAAGATGAGGCAAACAAGCTCTTAGAGGATAGCTATTCTGATGATATCACTCTACATGACGCCATAAAGCTAGCCATAAAAGCAATAAAAATCGTCTCAAACACAGATATCAACGAAGAAACTGTAAAAATATCAGTGATATCAGCAGAAACCAAGGTTTTCAAAAGACTAGAATCAGACGAAATAAAACGCTATCTTGAAGAAGGTTAGAGGGGCTCCAAATGAGCAAAGAATACACAATAGTACGTCATCAAACTGGCGGTGAAACATTTGAGATACTTGTAGATCCAGACAAGGGTCTTGCATATAAGAATGGAGAACTCTGTGAAATTAGAAATGCCCTGATGATCGATACTATATTTACAGACGCGGGAAAAGGGGAAAAGGCTTCAGCTGAAAAACTTGAAAGCCATTATGGGACCAGCGATCCCCTTGAAGTCGCTAAAGAAATGTTTGATAAAGGCGTATTCCAGCTGACTGCTCAGCAACGCAAAGACATGGTAGAGCAGAAAAGAAAGAAGATTATCCATTTAATTTCAAGAACATATGTAGACCCAAAAACAAAGCTCCCTCATCCACCCACAAGAATAGAAAACGCTATGGAAGTGATAAACTATCATGTTGATCCCTTCAAAGAACCGGATGAACAGGTACAAGAACTAGTTGACGCGCTGAGAATAGAATTGCCGATGAGCAGCGAAAACGTACAGATAGCTTTAAAGATACCCGCGGAATACACGGGAAAGAGTTATGGAACCGTTAAGAATTTCAGCACAATAAAAAGAGAGGAATGGCAATCAGATGGTTCATGGGTCGCAGTAGTTGAAGTACCTGCAGCTAGACAAATCGAGTTGATGGAAGCCCTGGGTAAAGACACTCAGGGAAACGTGCAATCAAAGATAATGAAATAGACGTGAAGAGATAAATGAGTCAAAAATTCGAGTCGAGAGACATAGTAATGCCCGGCGATCTCCTGTACGAGGGGAGATCAAGAGCAGGAGATAACACGTACAGAAAAGAGGGAAACATTTACGCTACAAGAATAGGATTAGTCAATTATAGTAAAGATAGAGTCGCTGTAATAGCCTTAGAATCTGGATTTGTTCCCCTCGTAGGAGATCTGGTTATAGGCAAAGTAACTGACATTGAACTAGGACAATGGAAAGTAGACATTTACGCAGATAAAGAAGCTATCCTAACAGTTAACGATGCAATAGGAAAACCATATAGAACCTACCAGAATATGCCCAAGATACTAGACGTAGGAGAAACAATAGTAGCGAAAATCGTAGACCTAGATAGAAGACGCACCCCGATTTTATCAATGTCGGGAAGAGAGTTAGGAAAGGTAAAAGACGGCTTCATCATAAACATAACGCCGTCAAAGATACCCCGGCTTATCGGAAAAAAAGGTAGCATGATCAACATGATCCTCAAGGAATCCCGCTGCCAAGTGACAATTGGTCAGAATGGTAAGATACTGATTAGCGGTAGAAACAGGGAAAACGAGGAAATGGTTGTAAAAGTTATTAAGAAAATCGAGGCAGAGGCACATACCTCAGGTCTCACTAACAGAATACAAGAATATATTAAAGAAATGAAGGAACAGAGAAAATGAGCCCAAAAAAGAAATTTGAAAGAGAAGACGGCAGAAAAGCCGATGAACTCCGTCCAACTACCATCGAGACAGGAGTAATCCCCAATGCAGATGGTTCAGCTTATATTGAGATGGGTAGAAACAAGATCGTAGCAGCAGTTTATGGTCCAAGAGAAATGCACCCAAAAAGACTGAGTAAACCACATAGAGGAGTACTAAGGGTAAGATATCATATGGCACCATTCAGTGTTGATCCCAGAAGATCACCTGCACCATCAAGAAGAGACACAGAAATAGGTATGGTTATGGCAGATGCATTAGAGCCAGCGTTATTCTTAGAAAGATACCCAAGAAGCGTTATCGACGTATATGTTGAAATCATCCAGGCAGATGGTGGAACAAGATGCGCATCTACAAACGCTGCAGCAGTCGCATTAGTAGACGCAGGAATACCCATGAAAGACTTAGTAGCATCTTGTGCAGCAGGTAAAATGGAGGGCACGATCATACTAGATCTTGGAGACTATGAAGACAAGAAAGGTGAAGCAGACGTACCAGTCGCTTACATGCCCAAGCTTGAAGAAATAACTCTACTTCAAATGGATGGAATTCTAACTACAGAGGAGACAGAAGAAGCCATAGAATTGGCCATCGAAGGATGCAAAGAAGTCTACGAGATCCAGCGTGAAGCCTTGAAAAAGAAATACGGTATGGATGAAGAATCTGAAGAAGAGGAAGACGAAGAAACTGAGGAATCTGAAGAAGAGGAAGACGAAGAATGAGCAATAATATAGTATCAAGACTCAAACGCAAGAAAATCGAAGAAGTACTAGAAGCAGGAACCAGAATGGATGGAAGGGAGCTGCAGGAATTCAGAGACCTCGAGCTAAAAATCAATACACTTGAGAAAGTAGAAGGATCAGCGGAGGTCAAACTGGGTAAAACTCATGTAATAGTCGGAGTGAAAGCAGACCTCGGTACACCCTTCCCAGATACTCCAGATGACGGAGTGTTACTTGTAAACGCGGAATACACACCAGTAGCACACCCCACTTGGGAGCCTGGTCCACCACCAGACGATGCAGTAGAACTTGCGAGAGTAGTTGATAGAGGACTCCGCTCAGCTGAGATCCTTGATCTAAAGGAGCTTGGATTATTATCGGGAGAGAAAGTGTACCTGATATTCGTTGATCTGTATATATTGAACTGGGATGGAAACCTAATAGACACATGCGGGATAGGCACACTAGCCGCACTCAGAAGCGCTAGAATACCCGGCTACAAGGTAACAGATGAAAACGAGGTAGCTCCTACGAATAGAACAAGAAAATTAAAACTACGCTGTGAACCAGTACCAGTCACCATATACCGAATTGGTGAGCACTTCATATTGGACGCTACTGCAGACGAGGAAGAAGTCTCAGATGGTAGGATCACAATAACCTTTGATGAGAAGAATAATGTTACTACTATCCAGAAATCAGGTCCAGTCGGCTTTTCGATTGACGGGGTAAAGAAATGTATAAATATCGCGTCTGAGAAAGCGGCTGAGATAAGGTCTCTATCAGTTGCTGATGAATAATGGTAAAGAGAAAACGTAAGAACATTGGACTAAGAACTCGAGGGGGAGCAACCCTCCGTAAGAGATACGCTAGGATAATGGGCTCTCTCAAATCATACCATAAGTGTCCTAACTGTGGAAGTAAGAGCGTAAAACGTGAAAGCGTTGGGCTATGGCTATGTAGAAAATGTGAACACAAGTTCGCTGGGGGCGCATACACACCCGAAACAAAAGTAGGCCAGACCTCCCGTAGAATACGAGCACAAAACTAACCCTTTTTTAAATCACACAACAGTTTATTTTTCAATATGAATCACTCAGACACAGTCATAAACGCAAAAGTAAAAATAATTTTGGAAAAAAAAACGCAAAAAGTGATAAATGACGCATTAAAGCCCGAATCTGAGACACCTTCTTCAGATAGATCAGAGACAAAGGTTCTTATAAAAAACGATTATCTGGTAATTGAAACCCTTGCCTCGGATACTTCGGCTCTGAGAGCCGCTTTAAACAGTTATCTAAGATGGGTTGAAGGGATTAGTAAGATTGTTGAAACCATCAGTTAGACTCCTAAAATCTAAATATAGAATCCACCGCTGCTTATCTGTCATATTAGGTGAATATTGATGAAAAATGAGTTAAAAAGGCGAATACAAAAAGACGATCAGTTGTATGGTACATGGATCACTGTTGAGAGCCCTATCATGACAGAGTTAATGTCTAGCTTGGGCTTCGACTACTTCGTATTTGACACTGAACACGCTCCACTAGATATACTAACAGTCCAGACAATGATGCAGGCAATGCGCCCTGATTCAAAAACCACTCCAATAGTCAGAGTTTGGTGGAACGATCTAGTAGCCATTAAAAGGGCATTAGACATCGGCGCTCATGGAATACTGGTACCCTGGGTAAACAATAAAGAAGAAGCAGAGATGGCTGTAAAAGCCACAAGATATGCTCCAGATGGACTTAGAGGATGCGGTCCAAGAAGAGCTGCCCTGTTTGATTCAGAGTATCTAGAAACAGCTGATGAAGAAATCGCAGTAATTGTCCAGATTGAGACAAAGGAAGCGGTAAGCAACATTGATGACATTTGCTCAGTTGAGGGAGTGGATTCCACCTATATCGGCCCAGCGGACCTATCAGCTAGCCACGGACACCTAGGTAATATGAGTCACCCAGAGGTTCAGGAGGCCATAGACAAGGTTTTTGATGCATCCAAGGCAGCTGGAATAGGAGCAGGTATACATCAGGCATCAGGTTCCTCGATACCAGAGAGAATGAAAAAAGGGTATAATTTAGTTACTCTCGGGAATGATTTGATATACGCCAAGATGGGTGTATTGAACCAATTCAAAGAACTGGGCATCCCTCTTTAATTCTTTTTACTCGTATTCTATTGTAGCCGGCGGCTTTGGAGTAATATCATAGTATACTCTGCTTACCTTTGGACAGCTATCGAATATTTTGGAGCCAGTTTCACGGAGCGTAGTCCATGGTAAACGCATGACGCTGGCGGTAAGGAAATCTTTGGTTTTTACAGCCCTAATTGAGACAATGTATCCTGGAGTATCACGTTTATCCACTAATAACATCAATCGTGTCGCCTCTGGATAGTTATCGAATACATAGGATCTGATTTCCGCTAACTGATCATAATCAGGCTCAACAGTTCTCTCAGACTCATCTAAAAGGGCTAGGGTTAACACTGTACCATAAGCCCGTTTCCCAGTGATTATCCCTGTGGCTTTCTCCGCTATGATCCCTGCTCTAACATTATAATGTTCATGTTCCAGTAACTCAGCAGCATCTCTTCTAAGTACCTTCAATTCTTTTGGTGTCTCACCACTGAAAATAGCTGCAAAATACTGGGATGGTGTATGAGTGTTCAACTGCTCCTCAACAATAAATGTCGCTTTTTTTAATTCATCCAGCTTCTCGTTTGTGATCTTACCGACCACTCTTATGCCAAGTCCCGGCCCCGGGAAGGGTTGACGCTCAGCTAACTCGGTAGGGATAAGCATCTTTCTGGCTACATCTCTGACCTGATATTTGTATAATGACTTCAAAGGTTCAATTACTTGAAACCCATATTTTTCAACAGGATCTATTCCAATTTGCTCAAGTATATTATGCTGAGTCTTAATACCATCTGAGGTCTCCTCTACATCGGCTCTTATAGTTCCCTGAAGTAAGTATTTACACTCGTATTCTTCTGCTGCTTCACGAAGTGTTTGATAGAATGTTTCCCTGAAAGCTTTTCTCTTCTCTTCTGCGTCACTTAATCCATCGAGAGCCTCCATGAATTGTTGTCGCTCATTCAATATTTTGACTTGAAGGTTTAATGGCTCATTGGATAATAAGTTCTTTACTTGCTCAGATTCACCAAGCCGCATAAAGTTGTCATCAATAAATACACATAGAAGATTCTCACCTAATGCTCGGTTAGCCATTACTGCAGCTACGGTGCTATCCACACCACCACTTGTCGCAACTATGGCTTTTTCGTCTCCTATGTAGTTGCTTATCTCTTGAACCTGTTGTTCTATGAATGTGGAGACATCAAGGTCTTCCATGATTCTCACCCTACAGATGGCGGGGTAATGCATAAAAGCTTTCCAAAACACCTATTTAAATTTGTTAAAAAACAAACATAATATCCGTGTTTTTTAAACGAGAATGCAACATTTAGGTAAACTAAAACACTTGAAAAAAGAGAAAATGAATAAATGGATTGGACCAGCAGAGAAATAGGTGCAGGAGCAATCAACGATACAACTGTAAAATATTTACTAAACGGTAGATTACTTAATAGCGTTATAGCCACAAGACGTAACATGAATTCTATTATCCGTTCGCTGATTAAACAACATCATTAATATTAAATCCTCGGCCCCCGGTTTATCTCCAGTGAACTGTTTTGAAATTAGACTTGTTGATTAAAAATGGGAAACTAATCGATGGTACAGGTAATCCATGGTTTAGAGCGGATGTAGGAATATTAGATGAAAAAATACATTCAATCGGAAAACTAGGGAAAATAGACACAGAGAAAATTATTGATGCAAAAGGGAATTTTGTAACCCCCGGATTCGTTGATGCACACAGTCACAGTGACTTTAATACACTCGTTTATCGGGATATGGAGAATACAATCCACCAAGGTATCACCACAGTAGTAGTAGGTCAATGTGGTTCCAGTCCAGCACCTCTAAGTGACCTTATCAGAGACAAGGCACAGAGAGCGTCTGATGCAGATCTACCTGAGGGAATTGAGCTTGAACTCACGTGGTCGAGTTTTGACGAGTATCTCAAAGAAGAAGAGAATGAGCCGCTTGGGGCTAATGTTAGTCACATGGTGGGTCATGGGGCTATAAGAGCAGCAGCTATGGGTTATGATGCCAGAGCACCCACCAGTGATGAGCTTGATGCTATGTGTAATTACGCAGAGGAGGCTATGCTTTCAGGTGCATATGGACTCAGTACAGGTCTAATATATCCTCCCGGTATATACGCGGATACAAAAGAAATCATAGAACTAGCAAGGGTAGTAGCAAAATATGGAGGCATATACGATAGTCACATACGGGGTGAGGGAAAGACCCTCATGAAGGCTCTTGAGGAAGCCCTTGAAGTAGGTTACAAAGCAGATATTCCTGTACAGATTAGCCATCATAAGATAGCTAGCAAGTCGCTCTGGGGAAGTAGTGTCCAGACTCTTGAGATGTTTGAGAAGGCAAGAGAGAAAGGACTAGATGTTACTATAGACCAGTACCCGTATAAAGCAGGATCCACTAGCCTCATAACGCTACTTCCCCCATGGACGCATGATGGTGGAAGAGAAAAAACATTAGAAAGATTACGAGATCCGGAACTACGTGCGAGGATGCATAAAGAAATACAGGAAGGGATTGAAGGTTGGGAAAATTTCGCTGGTGAGCTAGGGTGGGAAAATGTCTATGTTACCGCAGTGATCACCGATGAGAATAAACCTGTAGAAGGTATGAATCTAACAGAGATCAAAGAATATCGTGGATCCCAGGATGAATTCACCGCACTATATGAACTACTGTTGGAGGAAGAAGGCGCCGCGGGGATGGTAATCTTTTACGGCAATGAGGATGATGTAAAACGCATTATGAAGCACCCCCTTCACATGGTGGGTACTGACGCTGGATGCTGCAATATTGAAGGCCCCTTCTGTAAGGGAAAACCACATCCACGTCACTATGGGACCTATCCTAGGGTGCTGGGAAAATATGTGCGTGAAGAGGGAGTGTTAACCTGGGAAGAAGCCATAAGAAAGATGACCAGCTTTCCTGCTCAGAGATTCGGTATCATCGATAGAGGTCTATTAAGACCAGGAATGTATGCGGATATAACCGTGTTTAACCCGGATACAGTAATAGATAACGCAACATACAAAAACCCCCATAAATTCCCATCGGGGATACCATACGTGATAGTAAACGGTGAAATAACAATCTCAGAAGGAGAATTCACGGGAAAAAGAGCGGGCAAAACACTGCGTAAACCCGTTTACCAATAATTATTTACCTAAACATTTATTCTACATGTTATCATTGATTCATCAAACCCAGCTGGTGAAAAAATACGAGTAGTTTTCTAGTAATCGGAGGAGGATTAGCGGGACTCGGGTTCGCTCTTAGAGCAGCCGAGAAAACCTGTATCACGGTTTTAACCAAGGAAGATATAATGGACTCCAATAGCAGTTTGGCTCAGGGCGGAGTAGCTGCTGTAATGAAGCCTCCGGATACCTTTGATAAACATACTAAGGATACATTGAAAGTTGGTCAAGGGCTTTCAGATAGAAAAGCAGTTGAAACTCTAGTCCATAATGGACCTAAGCAGATTAAATGGTTAAAAGAGCAAGGAGTGACGTTCTCAAAAACAGATGGGGGATTCGATCTCACCCGAGAGGGAGGTCATAGTGCACGCAGAGTAGTTCATGCAGGAGATATTACTGGTTATGAGATACAGAAAACCATAGTAAAAAAAGCCCTAGATACAGAAAACATCAACATCATTGAGAACACCATAGCTATTGATCTATTAATAAAAAACGGAGCATGCACAGGAGTCAGAGCATTAGATAGAGTAAACTCCCAAATAGTGGAATACTACGCAGATACCACGGTATTAGCTACCGGCGGTGTTGGCCAATTATACGCAAAGACATCAAACCCACTAGTCGCTACAGGGGATGGAATAGCTATGGCTTGGAGAGCTGGTGCTAGATTAAGAGATCTAGAATTCGTACAGTTTCATCCATCCATCCTAGACAAAGGGGACAGCCCATATTTCTTAATCAGTGAAGCAGTACGAGGCGAAGGCGGGGTATTAGTGAACTCTGAGAAAGAAGCCTTCATGACACGGTATCATCCCATGCAGGATCTAGCCCCCAGAGATATAGTATCACGAGCCATTATAGAGGAGCAGAAAAAGGGCCCAGTTTACATCGATATTAGAGATAGAGACAAAAAATACCTCAAAGACAGGTTTCCTGGGATCTACGCTGAGTGTCTTAAGAGGGATATAAGAATGGATCAGGATCTGATACCTGTATCACCGGCTGCACATTACTTCTGTGGTGGAGTTAAAACTAATTTAATGGGACGAAGCAGTATACCGAGTTTATGGGTGATCGGTGAGTCAGCCTGTACAGGGGTTCATGGAGCAAATAGGATGGCCAGTAACTCTTTGCTAGAGTGTTTGGTTTTCTCAGATATTGCTTCAAGGGTTATAGAGAAAAAAGGTCAAGAATTCCCTAAAAAAGTTGTAGTAGATGAAGGGGTAAGCGAGACAGGTGCTTCTCAGCCCTATAGGGGTATCATTGAAAACACTATGTGGAAATATGTGGGAATTCAACGAGATATCCCTGATTTATTAACAACCCAGAAAAAACTAGACAGAATATATACAAAGACCAAGACTCAATTGAAAAAAGGTGTATCGGCCTCCAACATAGAGACCATGAATTTAGCCTGTTTAGCCAGACTGATAACAATGGCGGCTCATACACGTACTGAAAGCCGGGGAACACATATGCTTAACGAGTACCCGGTACGTGACGATGAAAATTGGTTAAAACACATAGAGTTTGAAAAAGAAAAAAAGTACCTTGTTAATCATGGAGATAGGTGAAGTATTTACTTCACATATTTTCCGAAGTGCGCGGGTGTGGCGTGTGGTGGAGGCAGCTCCGCCATTGTCTTTAACCCGGGATCAGCGTTGATAACATGGGGAATCATGTTTGTAGTCATGGCAATTGTGCCATGATCTCCGTGTACACAGGGAGTGATCTTGTTATTGATAGGGGGTACTCCTTTTATCTCAACTTTATCGAATTCCTCTTCTGCCCCAATATATGCACTAAAGTCCATTGTGATCAAGGTCCTACCTTTGCTGATACCATAAGCCATCTGTTTTCCACCAGCGGCGTGTCCAGCTGGAACGGTGATGGCATCACTCTTAACCTCGTGATCAAAAGTGACTGGTTCAGGTGTATCCACTTTGATCTCGTCCAGTGTCCAGCCTAGAGTATCAGCGATCATCTGCATGCTCTGCTCTAACCCGACGTGTCCTGTGATCTTCTTGTTATCGATAGCGTCTCTGTACTCTTCTACGGTCATTCCAGCTCCGATCTTTTTCTGGAAAGGTATACGACGAGTAGCGGCATCCATCTGTCTCGCAATGTACATTTCTTCTACTTCTTCACATGGACCAGATAGGAAGATGGGCAGTGTATCCATAAGGAATCCAGGGTTGATCCCTGTTCCTAGCATAGTTACGCCCTTTTCTTTGGCTAATTTATCTAGTTTCTCGGCTAGCTTAGTTGCCTCCTCCTCAACGTATGGATAACCTAGTTCCTCACATGTGCTGATAATGTTTACACCGTGTTTAAGTATGCCCTCGAACTGGTCATAGGTCTGACGCAGGTAACTCATTGTTGTATGACAGACAATATCTGGCTTGGTTTCACTGAGAACCTTATCCACATCCTTGCTGATAGTTACGCCAATCTTTTCCTGACCTAAGACTTCTCCTAGATCTTTTCCCACAATATCAGGGTTAATATCTATAGCTCCTACTATCTCAATACCTTCTTTTGTTAGAAGGTGTCTAGCTAGTCTTTTACCTATTACTCCGATACCGTATGAAACAACTTTGACATTCTCTATAACCAAAACAAATTCTCTCCTATTTTTTCTCCTTAACTCTATGTGGGTTAAGCGGGGTTGCTATGATACCCAAAGGAATCTTCCCCAACTTAACCCATTCAACAAATAAACAGGACTAACTTATATAAATACACATACAGCGCCACACACACAAATATTTTATAAAAGAATCAACTAAACCTAATACATGAATAAAGG
>CAZAQI010000009.1:0-34955 GCA_964487465.1 uncultured Candidatus Bathyarchaeia archaeon | reverse complement strand
TCTCGACCTCGAAACTGAGTTCTGCTTTTCCTACCCCTAACTCCATCTCCTCGGCTAGTTTCGGGTATTTTTTCTTGAACTCTTTTTTCTCCATTTGAGATCAATCTCATAGCATAAACTGTGTATAATAAATGATGTGGGATTATAGGCGGCGTTCCTTTAACTCGCTGAAGAAATATTTCAGGACCTTGCCTTTTACGTCACGTTGTACAGTTATTCCTGGGGCTATCCATGCCCCGGTCCCAATGACTACTCCAGGGTGGATATTCACATCTATACCTGTCTCGACTTTGTCACCCATAATTACACCGAGTTTCTTTCGTCCACTGCTCAGGCGTTCACCTTTCACTCTGACCTCGATGGGTGTTTTATCGAACCTTAAGTTGGCTGTTATGGTGCCTGCTCCTAGGTTACAGTTCTTACCGATTATACTGTCCCCTATGTAGCTGAGGTGGGCTGCGTGACTCTCATCACCGATTATGCTGTTCTTCACCTCGCATCCATTGCCTACCCGGACTTTTTTACCTAGACAGGTACCGGGTCTGATGTAGCAATTAGGTCCTATGTCACATTCTTCCCCAATTACTACTGGTCCCTCTATGTATGACCCTGATCTTATTTTTGCTCCTTTCTTGACCCATACCTGTCCATGAAGTTTGGCTCCGTCCTCGACTGTTCCATCTATCTTGAAGTCTATTTCCTTCATTGCTCTCTCATTTGCCTCTAGTAGTGTCCATGGTAACCCGATGTCCATCCATTCTTCCTCTCTAATGTCATGTTTCTTGAATAGGATGTTATCATCTATCATTAGCTGCATGGTGTCGGTTATCTCGTATTCGCCGCGTGGACTCTTCTTGGTCTTCTCGATATAATCGAAGATTCCCGGGGGGAAGATGTATATTCCAACATTAGCGTATTTGCTGGGTTCTTTTCCCTTGTCGGGTTTCTCCACTACTTTCTTTATGTATTCTCCATCCAGTTTGAATGCTCCATACTGGCTAGGGTCATCCACTTTTAATGAGGCTACAGCTACCTCACTCTCATCGTGGTTCTCTTTTATTCTCTTCAACACGCCTTCAGCTAGGTAATGGTCACCGTAAAGCGCCATAAACTGGCTATTCTCAACGAATTCTCTGGCTTGGAGGAAGGCATTTGAGGTTCCCATGGTTTCTTTCTGGGTCTTGTAACTGATCTTGACGTCGTGGTCTGATCCGTCTTTGAAGTAGTCCTTGATCTGGTCCTCAAGATAGTTAGTCACCACTAGTATCTCGCGTATGCCCGCTTCTTTTATCCTAAGTATCGTCCATTCTAGGAGTGGTCGTCCCGCTATCATGAGCATAGGTTTCGGTATATTATCTGTTAATGGCCTGAGTCTTGTTCCTTTACCCGCAGCGAGTATAACCGCCTTCATCCTATCACCTGTTTAACCAATTGTTTTGATTGTTTCATAATATTCTCTACGTCCTCACTCGTTCTACCCTCTACTGTTATCCTTATGAGGGGCTCTGTCCCGCTTGGACGTATCAGTACCCACCCTGAGTCCAGTTCCAGTCTCACACCATCCACGGTACTCACTGAGTTAACGTCTCTAAAGACATTCATGTATTTCTTCTTAACCTCTTTCATTACTGTTGTTTTCTTTTTTTCGGGGCACTCCAGTTTAGCCCGGTCTAGTGGATAGACGGGTGTTCCTTGGATGAACTCTTCTAGGGTTTGTTCTAAGTAGACTAATGCTTCCAATACTTTTAAAGCTCCCATTACCCCGGCGGGGCACTTATGGTGCTCAGGGAACACCCATGCTCCAACGGGCTCGCCACCGAACACAGCATCATGCTCCATCATAGCTTCCGTGATATAGGCGTCGCCTACTGGCGTTCGCACTATGTTTCCTCCTGCTTCTTTGACCTTTTCATCGATGTTCATGGAGGCACCCACATGGGTTACGACTGTTCCCCCCTGATTGCGTTCCACAATGTAGCCAGCATAAGCCGCCAGAGTCCTGTCGGGGTTAATCATCCTGCCATCAGCGCCAACGGGCATCATTCTATCCCCGTCTCCGTCGAAGCCGAATCCAATATCGCATCCGGTGGATTTCATGTATTCACCCAGTCTCCTAAGACTCTGGCTGGTGGGTTCAGGGTCACCGGCAGGGAATTTACCATCTGGTAAGGCGTTTATTATCTTGGTCTCTATCTGGAATTCTTTGAAAGCTATGGGTGCTAGTGTGCTCGTTGCTCCGCAGAAACAATCTAATCCGACTTTAAGCCCCGAGGATGTTTCAATGGTTTCTATGAGCATATTCACGTAGTGATCTATGGCGTAGTATTCCTCAACCACGCCAACCCTGTTCCAGTCAACGTATTGATATCGTTCATTTTCCAGTACGTCCTCCAGTTGAAGCTGCTCCTCAACCGTTAAACTAACCCCCATATCGTTGAATACTTTTAATCCGTTATAGGGTGGTGGATTATGACTTGCTGTTATTGAGACTCCTGATTTTGAACCCGTCTCGTGAATCATCCACGCAGTAACCGGTGTAGGTACTATGCCTATTTGTATAACATCTCCACCAACTGAGTTAATGCCACTGGAGAGTGCTGCCTCCAGCATGGGTCCTGTGAGCCTCGTGTCCCGTCCAATTATAGTTGTGCTGCCCCTTTGAAGTGTGGCTAGTGCAGCTCCCACGCGCTGAGCCAGTTGAGGGGTTATATCTATGTTTGCCAGTCCACGTATGCCTGAGCTTCCGAATAGTTTTGGCTTCATCTATTACGCCTCTTAGGTATGAATCGTCGGAGGGGGTCTGTCTGTATAAGTCTTTCCAGCTCCCTGAGCCTCAATCCTTTCTTTAGGTCCCCGTAAGTCTCGCATCGTTCTTTGTGATAATATTCCCTGTCTCTTGGGGGTCTTACAACTATCTCTACTATATGTTTTTTTACCTGTAGTTTAATGTGGGTGGATGTTCTGGGTAATCCTCCGAGGGTGAATTCTTTTGGCTCTTTTCCCGTCAGCTGATAATCTTTGAGCTCTTCTATTACCTCATCCGGATCCCTGTGATATACTACTATGTCTATGTCGCTGCCTTTTCTGGGAGTTCCACGCCATACGCTTCCGATGAGAACCGGGGTATATTCCTTTATCTTTTCCATTATCTGCTGAGCTATCTCACGCATCTCGATTAGCATGGTGAGTCTATCTGATCCCTCCCTCTCCTCTACGATTCTATCAAGTTCAACAGCTACCTCATAGTTACTTGGAAGAGTCCGTGTTCCAAGGCTGGATGCCGCTACATCTTTCGCGTCTTTGTATTCTTTCACTATGCCATTGTATAGTAATCTGGCTGCTTCTTTTGCTACTTGTTCTCTAGTGGCCATTGATTCACCCGTTTATGAATAATAAGTGCTTGTATTTGAAAAGGGTCTTAGTTTCGCATACGTATATAGCCGTATATTTCAACTGAAGTTAACCCCAAAGCCGCTAGTCCGGCTAACCCTGTTAAAAGTAAATAGATTGGTTGATCATCTATTCCCCCATACGATGTGAAATAGACAGCGTATGTATCCTCCTCCCACTGGAGATACACATAACCCATTTCCATTTCCTCGTTCTTCGATTCAAGGAAATCAGTAAAATCAAACAAAGAATCGCCATCCTCCGGGGTCACCATTGTCCAATCTTCTAGCTTAGCCTCCTCCAGCGCCGAAACAACTTCCGGGTAATTAACAAGATCCTCGCTGGTCAAAGGGATCGTGTTCTCGGGTTCAGGGTTATCTGTTAGTGATACTTCGTAGGCGTAGGCGTCCCAGTACACGGTGGTATTGTTGTATAGGAAGTAGAAAATAAAAGCTAGGATAACTGAGATTATTATGGCGATCTTTCTCTTATTGTTCATAATATCTCTATTTGCTGGATCCAGTTATATCTTCTCTCCTAGCCCTGTGGCCTCTAATCCTTGTTTAACAATCATGGAGTACTCCACCAGTCTGCGGCCTAGTAACCTACAGGCTTCAATGGTGTCTTTATCAGGCGTCTTTATGCTCACAGCCCCATAGTGAAGCGTCACATCTTTAGATACATAGTCAGGTATCCCAAAGGTGATCATACCAAAGTTAAGGATAACAGATAGTAAAGCCATCAAGGTAATCTCGTTTCCACCCCCCAAACCACCACTGGAGGTGAAAGCCACACCCACTTTTCCCCCTAGTTTCCCCCAATATCTCTTATGGAGCCTGTTGTTGATGAAACTGTTCATCTTTTGGCTCATTGTGCCACAGTGGGTTGGTGAACCTAAGGCAAAGCCATCATATGTGGGTATTTTATCTAGATCCACTTCATCCACTTTAACAATATCCACTTCGCCGTCTTTTTCCCGGACACCCTCTGCTATCATCTCAGCCATCTTCTCCACGTTACCCGTAAGACTATCATAAACAACAAGAATCCTGATCACCATGAATACCTCTAATCATGAAAACGTAGTCTAGAATAAAACAACTACCAAATAACAACCTCTACACACGGGGAGTAGGTATAATAAATCCCGGAAAGCACTTATCTCACGGAAAGAACTCTAAAACAAACCAGATCAATCCTCAGTCACCATAAAAACCGGTAGGATACTTTTCTTGTATACAAAATCAAATCTGCGAACAAGAAATCACATTCTTTTAGCTATACAATAAATACGATAAACTTCATCAATAAACGACAAACATTGAGCAACTTCAAAGACCTAACCAAAGACCAGAAAGACCACGCTTTCGCACTACACAGAGAAGCCATTATAATAGACGCAAGCCAAGTAGGATACATAGACTACGTCGGCGAAGACCTCTGGGTAGACGATTTACTCGCAGGGGGAATAACCGCCTCAAACGTTACAGTATGCATGCAACATAACTTGGGCGACGCATTACGCGAAATAAAAAGCTACTACAACTGGGCGAAACGAAGTAAGGATAAAGCCCTTATCGCCAAATCCGCAAAGGACATAACACACGCTAAGAAAAAGGGAAAACATGCCGTAATATTCGGCCCACAGAACAGTCAGTTCCTTGAAGGAACACTGGACTTCCTAGAGATCGCTTACGATTATGGCGTCAGGGTAATCCAGCTTACATATAACTACAGGAACAGCGCGGGTGATGGATGCAGTGAGAAAAATCAGGCGGGGTTGAGCAACTATGGATTCGATCTAGTAGAGGAGATGAATAAACTAGGGGTTCTCATAGACCTGAGTCATACTGGTGATCCCAGTAGTATGGACGCCATCGAGCATAGTAAAGACCCTGTGAGCTTCACACACACTCTGCCCAGAGCAAGTACTCCACGTGAGCTGAGCGACTTTGCCAAATGGAATAACAAATACATGTTCTACGGTGGCTGGACAGACTATGCACTAAGACGCGCAAAAACCGATGAACAGATTAAAGCATGTGCCGAGAAAGGAGGCGTAATAGGAATAACCCCTTTCTTCGCAAAAAAACCAGGTAAAAGCACGCTAACAGACGATATTCTAGACCAGATAGACTATACTGTTGACCTCGTTGGAGCAAAACATGTTGGATTCGGATCAGACGTAGACTTTAACAGCACACTTGACAGAGTAGCCTACATCAGCCAGCACCCGGAAAACGTGGATAAAACCTACTTCCCTGCACTAGACAAAGACTGGGGATACGGATGGCTAAGATACATGCCAAACCTCAGCATGGGCTTAGTGGCACGAGGCTACTCCGACGAGGAAGTAAAAGACATAATAGGTGAAAACTTCTACAAGCTCTTCAAACGAGTCTGGAGAGGTTAATCAGTTACCTTTTCCCAGATGAGGTGAGAGCTGAGCTTCATACCTCCGACGAGTTGAAGCGGTGTACTTAGGATTCCTGTCTTCAACAAACTCATAGAAGCGTTCCTGTCTCTCTCCAACCCAGTTTGGGAAGAGACTCAACTCAATATCATGGTACACATAGTTATCTTATACAGCGTATTTTCCACAATAAGAAATGTATCCGTTGAAAGCCTCAATCTTTTCATCTACAGTACCGCCCCTGATATCCCCAGAGGCAAACCTGCTACGCTCCTCTTTCATGAATGCGACACTCATGTAACCTTCTCTACTATTGAGATATCCTTTGCATTCTCCTAGTCTATGTAGACTACCGTCTTCTCTATGTGTCTCCACTGGGAGCAAACGCCATGTTCCAACAAAATCATCTAATTACTCATTTACTAAAGCTATGAATATTTGTCTGGATAAGAATATTGATAAGAAAATTATTGCGGAAAGGTTAAAAGCTCGCTCTTACGGACACCCACGTGACGTAGAGCTGTAATATTCTTCGCTAAATTATACACATCGCTAGCCAGCTTACCTAGAACCATCTCATGAGCTAACTGGTCAAACGTAAGATTAGCAGCTTTCTCCTCAACTATATCTTGCATAATCTTCCTAATAGTGTACTCTTTACTAGTCTTAATCCTACCCTGAGTCATGGCTGTAACCACTATCTTAACCTTGTAGCCATCAGTCGTATTGACTCTAAAAGATCCATCGATCTTGGTACTTCGCCTACGAACTAGGCTCCTAAGATAATCCCTAAGGTATTCGTGGCCCTTGAAAACTGTATGAGCAGTATGTCCCTCAAGCTCGTTGACCTGAAAGTACATCTTCATATATTCTTGACTGAAATCGCCTGTGATAGCTGCTAATGTGGTCTCAAAGACCCTGCCATCTACTTTCTCTGGATCGTCGCTGGGGGTCTCTCCCACTTTGGTCCCGCCGAAGTACTGTGGAAGAATGATATCATACCATTCTTTGCGACGCCATTTGTCCCTTGTTGCTCTGGACAATTTTTCATTTTCTCTCCTAGTTCAGTGACACGTACATGCAGCCCAATAATATATAGGTTTTGACAAAATTCAACCAAGAAAACGATAGTTACCCGAAAATATAGTGAAACAAGTATGATTTTAACGATAATCGTGAACAATGTTCCTTAGGGAATTGAGAAACCATGGAACGCAATCAGATTAGCATCTACTTCTATATCATCTGCGATGGGAAAGCACTAGGCTTCTTAATAGTAGACTTAGTAACAGCCGTCAAGATGTTCCAGAAAACCTCTGACAGCTACTATAATGTGGAGAAGATGATAAAAGCACTCACAAAAAAAGACAAACAGGTAAAAATATACGGTAGCTACATAAACACACGGATTAACATCCCCTGAGCTAGTGGAAGGTGTAGAAAGGAGTAGCATGAAGATTATGGCAACCTAGGTAAAATTGAGTAATAGGGGCTCTTTCTAAATCTCTTCTAATGTTTCTTCAGCTGCCTGAATACAGCTGAGAAGATCATCTAGAGTGGACACCAAACTGCCCACACTTCTCTCCGAGTCAACCTCTAACCATAACTTATTCTTATCAACCGTTACGATTATATGTATACCATCTGGAGCATCAATATTATCAGGAGTAATAGCTTTCTGAATAGCTCTGGCCGTCTTCTTATTCCTGTAGCTAAACTCTATTCTAGTTTTACTGTTGATATCAAGCATAACGAAACATGACTCCTCGCGATTTATAGCCATATTCCTTAAGCAAGTATCTCGGCTACTAATCGGTTAACCTCTTCAAGGAAAGCATGCTCCTTTTTCACAGAAATATATGCACCTGCGGCAATATTATGTCCACCGCCGCCCCCTTCAACCGTCTCGGCTGCATCCTGCATTATCCGTCCCATGTGGATTCCCTGTTCCACTAGTTCCTCAATTCCTCGTGCTGAGACTTTGAGCTGTTCATCTTCGCTGTAAGCTGTCGCTACTATTGGCTTCTTTTTCTTTAGTATGCCTTGGCTGAGAAGTATACCTGATACTACGCCTATTACCGTATCCTTCACATGGTCCTCGGCTCTGATAACATAGATGTTATCCCACTCCTCCACACGTTCATTCAATTGAACCCAGTCAAGAGCCTCCCCTATTGTCTTACGATATAACTCAAGAGTCTCATGAGCCTCAGATAATGCTTCGTTTCTATCCCCTAGGGCTACGCTGAGTCCTACCCCCTGTTTATTCATCCTACCGCATGCGTTTAACAAGCTGCCGTATTCTCTACCGCTTCTCAGAGGTGTGCTGGGCTCTTCAAGTTTGAATGTGTATATTGTTCCGATCAACTGGTGTATTGAGTCGGAGTCACATCCATTGTTCACCATATGATTGCTCAATGCGCTGAATAGGTGTGTTATCTCCGTATCCTCTAAGTCCGCTAGAGCCCGTAGGTTGTCCCCATTTATGATCTCTATACCTATTTGCTTAAGGAAAGCGACACAGTTACTCTCATTTCCGCTAAGACCCGGGATATATGGAATAGTGGTGTACGCTATGGCTTTAGCCAGTGGACGTGTCTCGTACCCGTAGAAAACCAGTCCCACTCTCTTCTCCAGTAAATGTTTCTCCTCTGCCTCTGCCTCAATAATCTTGTTTAACCTGGTAAGGGATTTTCTCTCTCCCTTATCCTGCTGATCTCCGAGGGCACCCAGTAAACCGAGACAAGCAAGATCCTTGTTTTCCGGATCTATTGCCTTCGCGAAGAAATAACAGACCCCTGAGGCAGCTATGTCTCTGGCTCCGTCAATGTCATTAAGCATGGGGTTAATATGCACTATATTAGGACCATCGTATTCCATGGGAAGATGATGATCGAAAATAATGATATCCTGTTTCAACGACTCATGGATTATATCAAGATACCCACTACCAAAATCACTGAATACTATTAGACTTGGGTTCTCTTTAACAAGTCGAGCAATCAATTTATCATCTAATTTTTTCTCACTACTTATCTTAAAACGGGCGCCGCTACGAAGAGCTACACTTGCTAGAATTCCGCCGCTGCTCAACCCATCTGCGTCGTTATGTGTAACGAATCGAATAAAAGAATCATCTTTAACATGTTTCTTAAATAATGAGACTGCTTCTTGAAAAGAGTTAAAAAAATCCTCTTCAGGCATCGCTGGATCTAGATGTTAACTATTTGACCGCGATAATGCCAGTCTCTGGGGAGTCTTCCCTTTTTCTTATAATACTTTGTAAGCCTGTAGATCATGCTCTCAGTAAGAATAAGTCCACGTTTGTTACTGTAATCCTTGGGGTTTCGCTCCATGTGTCTCCGGAGTCTTGTAGCTTTAACCATCAAATCATATAGATCCTGTGGAACATCTGCGGCTAATCCCGCTTCCTCCAGTATCTTTCTTATTCCATATCCTACGATGGGCTTCACTAGTGGTACTCCGTGTTCGTCTCTGAGAATGTTACCGATCTGTGACTGGGATTTACCTTCACGTGCGAGGTTAATTACTAGTGCCTTTACCTCGTCAGGCTGATATACGACCCAGTTTGGGGGTCTCTTGCTAACTGGTCTTGTACTACGACCGCCGCCCCTCATTGAGGATAGTTTTCCTACCAATTCTGTTTTCTCCGGATGCTCTAGTCTTACACTCAAGACTCTTATTAAATCTTTATCCTTTCCTTCACTTTTCATGGTTTTTTAAAAACAAGATCCTTGATACTGGATTAATCATGGATCGACCTGTATTGAACTGGCTGAAAAGGGGTTTTTTTAATCAAAACAATAGCTAAACTGAGCTAAATCTAGTTCTGTACAGGGCGCTTGACTTCAAGATCGAGGTAGTGTAGATGAATCAATTCATAAACTCTAACCTTAAGAACAGATGCGAAGTAAACACTGATTACGAACATAAAAATTCTATTGTTATTTCTTAACAATCCATAAACATCATAACTGTACGACGAAGGTAAAAGAACTAATCTAGTGAGGGATATGCAAGTACAAGGTGTAATGACAAAGGATCTCATAAAAATATCATCTGAAAACACCATAGAAAATGCTGCATTACTCATGACGAGATACGGTATAAGCAGCCTGATAGTGGATAATGATACTCAGGTAGTAGGGATATTAACTGAGAGAGATGTCCTTACCCGCGTTGTGGCGTGTGGAATAAACCCGAGGAATATAAAAGTAGACTCTGTAATGACTTCGGATCTAATCACCATTGATCGAGGTGCAACCGTAGATGAGGCAAGTCAACTTATGCTTAAAAACCGGATAAAGAAACTGCCCATAACCGACCCGAAAACAGGTAAAATCTTAGGAATACTCTCCCTCACCGATATAGCCCTTGTAAGACCACAATTAATCAAGAAGATGAAAGTCCTTGAATCAGAGGAGAAAAATGTCCATAAACTCGTTAAGAAACCGGAAAGTCAGTGTCTTGAATTAAAAGCTAGTCTAAGATACAACTCTAGAAGACATTGCTTAGACAACAACTTAGAGTTTAATTGCTTAAAGACTATCTGCGCATTTTTGAACGCTGATGGTGGTGACCTATTAATCGGGGTAAATGACCGTAATTACGTGGTCGGCTTAAAACACGATTATAGTACATTTCATAAGAAGAACCGTGACGCCTTTGAGGATTATCTAGTTAATCAAATATCTCATAAAATTGGAGACAGATATCTTCAATTCATAGACATAACCTTTCCACGTGCTTATGGGCATGAGATATGCAGAGTAAACGTAAAACCTTCAACCGAGCCCACCTTCTTTAATCACAAAGGTCGACAATACTTCTACGTCAGAACTGGAAACGGGTCGCGTCCATTCAACATCGAGGACTCCGTAAGATACATGATCGAAAAATGGCCAGATTTGACATGTAATGATTTTACTGCTCAGCCAGCCACTCAGCCAGTTTCCTGAAACCCCTAGCCCTGTGACTGATTTCAGCTTTCTCCTCTGCGCTCATCTCCGCAAAGGTCCTACCATCCCCTTCTTCGGGAATAAAGATGGGATCGTAACCGAAACCATTGCTTCCCCTCTCCTCATGGCTAATCTCTCCTTTAACTTCTCCTCTGAATGTAACGGAGACATCCCCGTCTCGGAAAGCCACGGCTGAGAGGTATCTTGCACTGCGCTTCTTCTCATCCTCCATTAACTTGAGGATACCTTCATTGCTTATAGTTCTCAACGCGTAACTACTGTACGGCCCAGGGAAACCAAAATATTTGTCAATGTATAGCCCAGCGTCCTCTATTAGAATCGGGATATCCAAATCAAGCACTTTAAGACTGTACTCGGCTATCAACTCTGGGTCATCCGCCTGTATCTCTACCCTCTCGATATCCAGTCTCTCAAGATCTATCCCGTATTCGTCCATCACTTCCTTTGCCTCAGCGTACTTATGGTCGCTGCTGGTTCCCATCCAGATCTTAATCCTTCTCAATGTAACGCCCTCTCTTGGATACTTCCACCATACGGTCTAGAGCTTCCTCAGCCTTATCCCCCATGGATACCCTGTAACCTTCCATAAATGTTCCTAAGAGTTTTTCCTGATACTCGAAATGGGTGCTGGTTAACATCCTATTCATAAGATTCAAGTCCACACCTTGTTTCTCCACTTCGTAGTTAACCTCGCTTAAACCAAAATCGATGAACACCACCCTGTCACCTGACATTATGATGTTACTGGTGGTAAGATCACCGTGAATTATCCCTGACTTATGTAACAATCCAGCATAGTATCCGATACGCTTGAAAAGAATACCTCTCGCCTTATCCTCTATTTGATCCACTAGATCCCTGATTTTTATCCCATCAATATATTCCATTACGATGACGCCGTTCTCGTTATCAACCTGATATAGAAGCGGAGTAGATACCCCATGATTCTTGGCTCTATGTATAATATCCGCCTCATGATTAGTGCGCGTCTTTCTCAGTTGATAATCCAGCTCAGGGTGCCGATACTTCTTGGGTTTGCGAACCTTTTTTAACGCCTTCAACCCGTTCCACTCGATAAGAAAAAGATCTGCTTCTGCTCCTTTCGCTACTAGTCTCTCCACGGTACCTCCACCTGATCCATCCTCCAGTTAGGGTTAACATGACTGTTATCAATTGCCGTAGTATATCCTGCTTTATATGCGATCAAACCCGTCCAAGCTATCATGGCACCATTATCCGCCGCCAGTCTTATGGGCACCACATAAGGCGTAGCCCCATGATCCTCGGCGATATACTTCACGATGCTTCCCAGTCTTTTATTCGCTGCTACCCCACCGGTTAACAATAGTTCTGGTTTACCTGTATGCGCTAGAGCTCTCTCCGTTATTTCGCCTAGCATCGCATAAGCCGTTTCCTGTAAGCTAAAACATAGATCCTCTATACGATGGTTTCCTGTCTCCAGTTCCCCGTTCACCGATGTTAATAAACCACTATAGCTAAGATCCATTCCTTTAACAATATAAGGTAGAGGTATCAGCTTATCCCCTAGACTTGCCTTGCGTTCTATATCTGGTCCACCTGGATACTCTAAACCAGCTGCTCGGGCAAAGGTATCCAGACAGTTTCCAATAGCGATATCAAGGGTCTCACCGAAAATACGGTACCTACCAGACTCATATCCGCTGACAATTGTGTTTCCTCCTGAAACATAGAGTGTAAGTGGATCTTCTGCCCCGGTCGCCATCCTACCTATCTCTATATGAGCCACACAGTGGTTAACTCCCACTAAGGGTTTTCCAAGGTAAGAAGCAAGCGCCCTCGCCCCGGTTGCCCCTGTTCGGAGACATGGTCCAAGCCCTGGGCCCTGTGCGAATGAGATGATATCCACTTCACTCATCTGGATATCTGCTAGGTTTAACGCTTCTTTGATGGCGTCTCCCATGTTCTCGCTGTGATGTCTAGCTGCTTCTCTGGGGTGAATACCCCCTTCCGGGGGAACATGCACTTTGATATAGTTAGCTAAAACTTCGTGTTCACTAGATACGATGCCAATGCCAAGGTTGTCGGCTGTGGATTCAATTCCCAGAGATATCAAATCAAAGAACTTGAACAAAGACTAGATAAAAATCTATAGATTAGGTTCGAAAAATAGGGAAAATTTTAGGTGACGTATATGGCGGGTCTATAGGGTTTGGATCTCTGGGCTCTATTAGCAGGGTCCTCTATCCATGGATCCGATTCGCCTCCGATGGCTACTTCAACTCCTGTCTGTCCTTCTATGAAGTTTATGGCATCCTGTAATATCCCAACTTCATTGATTTGCCCCATCTGCAGCCTTAACTCTCGTTTTCTATCAGGCAATTTGACGATCTCATCGATGATCTGTCTGACAAACGGGGGTACATCTTTGGATCTTGCCTTCATCTCTTCATCCTTGAATGATTCTCGTATCAGGTTACCGATATCCAGTTCATCTCTCTTAGCCATCTCAAGACCTTTCAAATATATCTTCCACTTCCAGCCGTCAGCCGTATAGAAGTGGATTTTTTCAGGGCTAATACCTGTGACCTGTGTGATCTTATGAATATCTTCCATGCTTGTCTGGATGATCTGCTCCATTTCCTCGCTCTCTTTATCTACTAGTTTCTCATCCACATCTGGCCATTCCGCGAAGGAAACAAAGCCCTCGCCTTTCATCATCTCCCATATCTCCTCACAGAGATGTGGTGTGAAAGGCGCTAACATTCTAACTTGGGTGTCCAGTACTTGCCACTCAACGTATTTTATACCTTCGCTGCGTTCAGGGATATCTCTGTAGTGGTCCACTCTTTTTCTGTACCAGTCCATGTCACCGTTCAGGTTGTATAACGCTGAATGAATGGTCTTTCTGACCTTCAACTCCTCCATGGCTTCATTGGCCTCAGCGATGTGTCCCTGTAGCTTGCTAAGCATCCATTTATCTATACCACTCAGGTTCGCATTATTTCCCCTTCCTTGTTCGATGATCTCTTTGGCTTTATTGTAGAATCTCTCCAGAT
The DNA here is from genome assembly GCA_964487465.1 of uncultured Candidatus Bathyarchaeia archaeon. GTDB lineage: Archaea > Thermoproteota > Bathyarchaeia > TCS64 > TCS64 > RBG-16-57-9. The sequence continues at coordinate 21,114 of CAZAQI010000009.1, read as the reverse complement.
TTTCACTCATGTTTTTTGCTAGGTCTGGGCTGAAGTCCGCGTCTTTCAGTGGCTCTGCTGTTATCATTAGGCTTAGTCTCAGGGGGTCGGCTCCGAACATCTCGATGGCGTTAATCAGTGGGATGATGTTATTGAGACTCTTGCTCATCTTACTTCCCTCCATTAATACCGATCCATTCACCACTATTCCTTTGGGCCATTGTTCTCTTGGCCAGATGCCTTCATGGCAGAATAACATGTAGGTCAGGTGGTTGCTGATCAAATCTCTTCCGCTGTGTCTGGTATCCATTGGGTAGAAGTAGTTGAACTCTTTGTTCAGTTCCCTGAGTTTCTCTTCTGATATACTCGTTGATTCGGCGATGGCTTTTATGTCACCTTCTCCTAGAAATACATAGTCCCAGAACTCCTCTGTCAATGTCTCAGGGTCTGGATCCGCTTCTTTAATTCCCTTAATCACCGTATAGTAGGCCATATAGATTACTGAGTCGCTTAGTGCCTCAATGGTCCATTCTGGTTCCCATGGTAATGGGGTTCCTAGACCTGCTTTCCTTGCACATGCTTTCTCCCGTAGCCAGTCTACCACGTTATGGAACTCTTGTCGTAGCTCCCTTGGGATGATAATTGCGTTATCGATGTTCTCATGGGCTAGTTTTTTCCACTCGTTGTCCCCATAGTTGATGAACCATTGGTTCTCAAATATCTTTACAACGATCTCAGCTCCACAGCGGCACTGAACTGGTTCAAGCATCTCATACATGGTGCTAGCTGAGCCATTAGCCGTGATATCCTGTTTTACAGCGTCTTTCGCGGTCTGAACAGGTAATGACGCGTATTGTCCTGTGTTATTACGCATTCTCCCCCCGTGGAACTCGGCGCCATAGATCTCCTTGGTCGCCTTCTCTAGTTTTGGGTCTTTCTGATCGGTGATCTTCATTTTTTCAACGACGTCTCTAGCGGGGATATCGCTGTATCCTTCGATCTCTATCACTGCGATGGATTCAACGTCTTTGATATCTTTGGGTTTAAATTTGAATTGATCCGGGTTTTTCTTGACCTCGCCTTTCAACTGCTCTAATGCAACATAGTCAAACGGAGCGTGAGCGGGTACAGACATTACTACCCCGGTAACCGACTTGGGGTCCACGAAATCAGCAGGTAGAATAGGGAACTCATCACCTGTAACCGGGTTTGTGATTGTAATTCCAATGAATTGATGTCCCATGTACTCTTTTATGATCTCAATATCTTTACCCAGTAACTGAAGCTTGTTAGCGGCCTCAGCGCTTACTACCCATTTCTCACCATCTACATCTGCCTCTACGTAGACAGCGTCTGGGTTAATCCACATATTCGTTACACCATAAACTGTCTCAGGTCGAAGGGTTCCGGCGGGGAATATCAAGTCATCCTTTCTGAACTTTATTATCGTAAATTCTTCTATCTCAGGCTCTTTGTCCCCTACAGTATCATGTTGTCCTACAGGGTTACCGCAGCTGGGGCACCATCCTACAGGGTGGCTTCCCTGAGTTATGTAGCCTTTCTGCCTTAACTTGGCGAACTGCCACTCGATGAATTTGCTATAAGTTGGGTCTACAGTTGTGAATTCTCTTCTCCAGTCTATACTATAACCCATCTTCTGCATACCATTTTTAATCTCCTGCGCAAAGTAGGCAGCCATTGAGACAGGGTCTTCTAACTCTTGAAGCTCACGTTCTGAGATATTGTATAGGTTGAGGAAAGTATCGAGTATCGCAGGATCCCTTTCTTTCAATCTTTCAACCATCGCGAATAGCGGAGTTCCTGTATAATGCCACGCCATCGGGAGCAACACGTTGTAGCCGTGCATCCTCTGGAACCTTGCATGTACGTCGGTAAGTGTATAGGTTCTCCCGTGTCCAATATGCTGTGGGCTATTGGGGTAAGGGTAGGCTACTGTAAGATAGAACTTGGGCTTCGCGGGGTCTGGGTCTATATTAAACGCTTCGGCTTCTGCCCAGCGTTTCTGCCATTTTTCTTCGATTTGTTTCCATTCAACCATATGCATACTATCCTCTATCTACTTTCTCTTCTGTTGGCAAGGAGAATAAAGGTTATGAGTAAAAACAGTTGCGCACATAAATTATTGAAGCTGATCCCTGATAGCTTCAAGTATCTCATGTTTAGCTCCCATGAATTTCTCAGGATCTCCACCGCCGCCCTGTCCAAAGTAGGTCGCTCCCCCTCCACTGCCTCCCATGAGTTCTCCCAGCTTTGTTGTTAATTCACCGGCGTGAATCCCTTTCTCCATGGCTCCTTTACCTGCTTTTATTCCAAATCTTCTCTGACTGGTGCTCATGATGAATGCTACTATGTTTGACTCTCTTTCCTCCATCGCGTTTCCTAGTTCGATGAGGAATTCAAAGTCTACTTCATCCCGGTGGAACACCACTTTAAGACCATCAACTTCCATGGCTTTGTCCACAAGTGTTTCAGCTAATTCGCTACTTAATGTCTTTTGTAGGCTATCAAGTTTGGTTCTCAACTCCTTAATGGCGTCTAGGTTATTTTGCACGCTCTCTACAATAGATTCGTATGGTGCGCCCATCAGATCCGCTGCCTCCATGAGTATTGCTTCTCTTCTCTGAACCTCATCAAGTGCGTGAGGCCCCGAGGCAAAGACCAGTCTTTCTACTCCATCTTGGACTCTCTCAGTGTCAACTATCTTAATGAACCCTATCTCAGATGTATTTGCTAGATGGGTTCCCCCACATGCCTCCACATCCCAGTCCCCCATGTCAACGATCCTAATCTCCTTACCCGGCACTGCGCCTCCCTGATAGAGTCTTAACCCATATTTTTTCTCAGCCTTGTCTCTTTGCATAAACTTGCATGTAACCGGTCTCCTCTCTCGAACCACCATATTAGCAAGGTGCTCGATTTCCTCTACTTCTTCTCTTGTTATCCGCGCATAATGGCTGATATCCAGTCTTGCTCGTTCAACTGTCTTGCTTGCCCCAGCCTGCCATGCGTGTTCTCCTAGAACCCTGCGCGCTGCACCGATTATGATATGAGTTGATGTGTGTGCTCTCATTAATGAGATTCTACGATCCCAATCTATAGCCCCATGAACCTTGTCATATTTCTTTATACCGGGTCTATCTACGTTGTGAATAATTACCCCTTCGATGCTATGAACATCCTTGACCCTATACTCCGTATCTCCCACTATGAGGGCCCCTTGGTCACTGATCTGTCCTCCTCCTTCCGCATAGAACACAGTTTGATCAAGGATCACCTTTGTACCTTCGATAACCTCAATAACCTGTGCATTCATCTCCTTATCATATGGGTTTTCATAGAACATTCGACGTGTACTAGGAAGCTCTTCAAGTCTTTTAGCTAGATCAGCGCCCTCTTTTTCCACTATCTTCTTCTCTTTTCCTCCCCCCATATGCTTACGACTCATTAAAGTGTAAAAGTCCCCTGGAACTTTTAGGTCAGTTCCTATTTCCTTGGCTGCATCCTGTACATCTTCAGGTGTAAGTCCATGGCTCTCATAGAACTCTACCAGCTGGTCCATGCTGACTTTTTTATTCTTCTTAACATGTCTCTGGACCATGCTCTTACCCCTGCTCAGGGTGTCACGGTATTTCCGGTCTTCGACATACACCATTTCAAGGATCTCGTCCTCCATCTTCCTGAGTTGGGGGAAATCATCACCCCAGAAATCGATCTGAAGTTTAACAAGATCAGGCATACTGTCCTCTATTCCTGCTCTACGGAGTAGCCTGTAGCCTCTTCTGAAAAGCATCCTTGTAAGGTAGCCTTCTTTGACATTGCTTGGTACTATTCCTTCGCTTAGTATGAACGCCATAGCTTTTGTGTGATCAATGGCTCCGTAGATTCCCTCCACGGGATACAGTGTATCGATTAACTGCTCGTACTCTATTCCAACCTTCTTCGCGATATTTCTGCGTTCTTCTTCCTGATTATTCAAGTCGATAAGATAACTGTATTTTGCTAACTCTGATAGTAGGCTTTCATCCAGATTCATACCCGCCCATTCAAGTGTCTTATCCAGAACAGGGCCGTATATCGCGTGAAATCCGCTGCAGCTTCCTTGGCTTAACCATGTCCATCTTTCGATACCATACCCTGTATCAACAATGTTAATGGGCATCTGTATCCATTCTCCATTTACTACTCTGTACTGCATAAAGACCAGAGTACTGATCTCTAAACCGCCAACTGTTGGCTCAAGACAGAAACCCGCGTTCCCACCACCAGCCCAGATACCTTCCTTGTATTTGACACTCTCACTGGGGACACCGATCTCTAACGCTAAACCGTGATGATATTCAACGGTCTTGTCTTTCCAGTAGACTTGTTCTCCCCCCTCATAGTTGAATGCATGGTGTCCTCCCATCTCAAATATGGTTAAGTGTCTGCCGGCTGTAATCCCCACTAGGTCTATGTCTTCAAATCGGAGGCATGGTTGACTGACTACCAGTGGGTTGGCTGGTGGGGGCAGTATACCTTCGGTAACATAGGGTTGGAAATCTATAATGCTGGCTATCGTGAACATCAAGTCATCTCTCCAGCGGGCTACTACGGGGTACGGGGCTACCCGCGAGTGATTGTTTCTCTCGAAATAACTCAGAAACTTTTCCCGCATCTCGCTATTAGTGTATTGTTTATTCGTCGGTGGATCACCGATGAAATCATAGTCGATGCAGGGGGCATCCCCACAAGTTTCTGAGGTCTCGTCTTGGGTCCAGTAATGTTCACCGCAATGTGGGCACAGCTTGCGAACGAATCCGTGTTCCCTGAAAAAGGGAAGATCAAATGCATCTGATGGTATCTGCAACTATGAATGCCTCCTTAAAACAATGATAGGGTTGATTAAACTAAAATAAACTTGGGAATTTTTAACCGAAAAGCGCTCCGAGTCCTTGTAAGTCCTCTTCCTCTTCCGGTTCCTCTTCCTCTGGCTCTTCCTCAGGGGCGGCTTTTTCTTCAGCTTCTGCTGGAGCAGCTGCCGGGGCGGCGCCAGCTGTAACAACTGGTGCCGTAAGAGCTTCATCAATGTCAACGTCTGCAAGGGCGGCAACAAGAGCTTTAACTCTACTGGCGTCTGCTTCGATGCCGGCCGCTGTGAGTATGTTCGTAACTGTGTCTTCACTGATTTCTTTTCCTGCACTGTGAAGGAGCATAGCGGCATACATGTATTCCATATTTTTCACCTCAATTGATAGTCCATTCTATCTGACTGCTAACATACAACCCCAGAGCCTCTTTTTATTCTTATCGTTTTTACCACCTCTTTCCACGATACTGTTAAACCAAATGACTCAAGATTACTCCTGTAGATTGAAATGGTTAAACGAATAGAGAAAAAACCTAGAAATAAACTGACAGCCACAGGTAACAGCACTCTTAATCCCTTTACTGAACCCGTTGCCGAGGTTAAACCCGGTGAGGTAATCGAGGTGTCCACCTGGGATGCATATGGTGGTATAGTTAGTCCCTCCAGAACTTTTCAAGAAGCTATTGAACAAGGACTTGGTGGGGCGTTAAACCCCGTTACTGGTCCAATATATGTTGAGGGAGCTAAACCCGGTGATACACTAGCTGTGGAGATACTTGATATCGAGCTACCTGAATGGGGTGGTTCAAGTATTATTCCAGGCTTTGGAGCTCTCGAAGGTTGGCTGAATCTCATGGAGCCAAAGACCAAAATAAGCTATATAAAAGACCAGAAGATCGTCTATGAGACTGATCATGGTAAAACAATAAAGTTTGATGCAGATCCCTTCATAGGCACCATTGGCGTTAGTCCAGCGTATGAGGCGATACAGACCCTTGCTCCGGGGCCACATGGAGGTAATATGGATTGCCCGGATGTTAAACCAGGGAATACTCTTTATTTACCCGTTAACCAGGAAGGTGCATTATTTGGGCTGGGTGATGTTCACGCTGTTCAAGGAGATGGAGAGATCTGCGGCACAGCCGTTGAGATAAACGCTGTAGTAAAGCTCAGATTTGAAATAATTAAGGAAATAATTACGTGGCCAAGGATTGAATCAGAGGATATGATCATGACTGTCTGCAGTGCTAGGCCATTAGAGGATGCCTCGAGATTAGCTTACAGAGAGTTAATCACCTGGATGGTCAAGGATTATGGGTGGAACAGAGACGATGCGTATATGTTCCTGAGTCTAGCCGTGAGGGCACGTATAGCACAGATAGTGGACCCGTTATACACTGTGGCAGCAAAACTGAACAAGAACCTACTCTAGCGGTGAATTTTTTTCACAGCATTCGCCCAGAACTTTTCTTTTTCTAATATTTCTTTAACCCGGATTATCTCAGCTTCATAACTCTCAAAATCCTCGTCAGCGTCAAGAATCATCAATGCTATCTTGTTTTTACTTGAGGCAATACCCGCTATCTTATAATCTCCAGATCTAAGCCTGATTTCCCTAATGGGTTTCTTTTTATTCATATCGAATATCATGTTAACAACTTTATTTGAGATAGCCTCGGGTAGTTCCCATCCCTCTGGCGCCGTGTAGATGTGTTGCTTAAAGAAAGATTTAGCGATTACAGCGACCCTTATATTTTGCGGAGGCGGGATAACCGCGTTCTCTTCTTTCTTCTCTTCATTAATTTTTATTGAGGGTCTTCCCATAATGAGGTTATTAATATGTTTTTTCCGAAGCTGAATATATTTAATGGGGCTTATCTCGTCATTTTTTAACTGGGTTTCTATCTCTTTTAGCTTCTTCTTTGTCTGTGAAGACCCCTGTTTCTCAATAACAGGTAATGATAGGCCGCTTTCTTGTTGATCTGTTATATTTAATCTCTCTGTCTCTCTCTTCTTTAGAGCCACCTCTGTTTTCCAGGCATCAATGCAGACTTGACATGTTTCGAAGGGAATATTTTTGGTATTGAACGGGCACTCTCGATTAGGCACGAATACACATTTTCTTTTTTTTATCACGCGGCTTCCCTTCTTATCGATAACTTTTAGGTTTTCTTCTGAATAGAATGAGATAAATTTTTACTTTTTATTTTATACCTGAACCATTTTCAATACTTATTATGGCTAATATATAACACTGAATGTTGATTACCCCTTTATTATCATGGTAATCGTTGATTTTTAGATAACTTTTTTATCTTATTCTGTGGTTAAGAGATGCTGAACCAGATAGGAGTATGTATATATGTCAGTTCCTGTAATGGTTCAACACATCTGGGAAGAAGAAAAATGACAACCGCATACGATGTACCAGCAGACGTATTAATCGACAGGCTCTCTGGATACATGAAAGAGAATTTCCGTGAGATACAGCCCGAAGAGTGGGCAAGCTATGTTAAGACTGGGAGCCACGCTGAACGAGTACCCCAGAATCCAGACTGGTGGTATGTAAGAAGCGGCAGCATGCTAAGAAAAATATACATGAAAGGACCCATCGGTGTAAGCAAACTCAGAAAAGAGTACGGTGGAAGAAAAAGAAGAGGCGTTAGGCCTTCTCACTTCGCAAAAGCTGGTGGAAACATCATAAGGACTATCCTACAGCAACTTGAACAAGCAGGGTTAGCTCAGAAAGATGGTATTAAAGGACGAATAGTTACTGGAAAAGGTAGAAGTCTGTTAGACGCCATGTCAACACAGATAAAACGAGAACTTGAAAGAGAAAACCCAGAACTTCAACCCTACTAGAGTGATATTTAATGGCTTCAGATGAGGATCTATCAGCGTTAAGGAAACGCAGACTGGAAGAGCTAAAAGCTCAGAGAGAAAATCAGGGTCAAGCAGCGGAAGCTCAAGCACAAGCTCAGGCTGAAGCAGAAGCCCAGAAGCAGGCCCTCATGCGTAGAATTCTAACCCCTGAAGCAAGACAGAGACTTCAGAATGTGAAACTGGTTCGACCTGATTTCGCGTCTCAAATGGAGTTACAGTTAATTCAGTTGGCGAAGAGTGGAAGGGTTTCTCTACCCATGTCAGACGAGCTTCTAAAGAAGCTACTTAAACAGGTTCAAAGCCAGCAGAAAAAGAGGGACATCAATATTAGGAGAGTATAAGAAAAAATGGCAAGAAACAAACATTTAGCCTATAAACTACGATTAGCAAAAGCAGGAAAATCAAAGAAATCGGTCCCCGCTTGGATTATCGCCAAGACTAAAGGTGATGTCAGGTGGAGTCCAACGAGTAGACGCAATTGGCGTAATAGAAAATTAAGAGCATAGTGATTAAACGATGTCAGAGATGGAACGAATCTATACTGTACCTCTTAGAAAGGCTTGGATTGCCCAGAAGTATCGAAGGGCAGAGAAAGCTATGTTCATACTGAAGCAATTCACTGAACGTCATATGAAACCCACTGAGATTATAATTGATCCTAGTGTTAATGAGGCTATCTGGGCTAAGGGGATTAAGAGCCCACCAAGAAAGATCCGTGTAAAAATGACCAAAGACAGCGATGGTCTTGTTACTGTTGAACTGGCGGAGGCATAACTTTGAGCGTAAAACTTTACAGAATACAAGGCGAGATTATGAAGAAACACTTCTTTGAGCCTTTATTATTCAACAAGGTTGTATCAGCTACCAAAGAAGAACATGCGGTTGAGAGAGTATATGCCGAGCTTGGTAGCCGTCATAGAGCCAAGCGTCACGAGATAACGATCAACAAAATAACTGAGGAAGAAGAGGAATAAAAATGGAACAAAGTCTTCAAGATAAAGAAAACAGATTTAGACAACTAATATCCGAGATGCGTATGATGGAGGGAACGGTTAACACTCTCCAGCAGAGGTTTCAAATGTTGATGGCATCCGTATCGGAGTTAAGACTAGCAAAGCAATCACTTGGAGACTTGAAAGATATCGAGTCAGAAAGTAATCTACTAGTACCTATAGGCGGCTCTGCTTTCATCAACGCCAGCCTTGGCGATATAGAAAAAGTAGTGGTAGGGATAGGTGCTGATGTATCCCTAGAAATGTCTTATGATGATGCCGTCAAGGAGGTAACTGAACGATTAGACGAGATGGAAAACGCCAAAGCCTCAGTTGAACAACAGCTTAACCAGATAATGGCACAGCTTCAATCACATCAAAGTATGGCGGAACGACTTTCCTCTGAGATTCAACAAGGGGCTCAGGGATCCATTTAATGTTTGAAAAACTGAAGAATGGTCTTAAAGGTATAGTTAACAAGATTAGTAATTCTGGTTTAACTGAGAAAGATATAGAACCAATTTTATGGGATCTACAAATACAGTTAATCGGTAATGATGTAAGCGTAGAAGTAGCGGAATATATATGCACAGATCTAAAGGAACGTCTACTAGGTGCAGATGCTCCTCGTTTCGGAGATAAAACAAGTGTAGTTAAGGACGCTCTTAAAGAATCTCTTGAAAACGTGATGAAAGGCGAGGAAAGTATCGATTTCTGGAACCTTGTTCAAGAATCCATGAAGATGAAAGAACCTTTCAGCGTAATGTTTGTCGGAATCAATGGTACAGGTAAGACGACTACAATAGCAAAATTATCCTATAAATTGAAAAAGAAGGGCTACAGTGTTGTGTTGGCTTCTGGTGACACATATCGTGCAGGTGCAATCGAGCAGCTTGAGGAACACGGGAAAAGACTTGGTATACGTGTAATACGCCACAAATATGGATCAGACGCTGCCGCAGTAGGATATGATGCGGTTGAACATGCTAAAGCACAGAACATCGATGTCGTACTAATCGATACCGCTGGAAGAATGCAGACCAACCGTAACCTAATGGACGAGCTTAAGAAAATGAAACGAGTCGTTCAACCCAAATTAACCATAATGATTCTAGATAGTCTAATCGGAAACGACGCAACCGAACAAGCCATGACTTTCAATGAACAAATAGGTTTCGATGCAGCCATACTAACTAAAGTAGACGCAGACGCAAAAGGAGGAAGCAGTCTAAGCGTCTCATATTTAACAGGAAAACCAGTATTATTCATAGGCGTTGGGCAAGAATATGAAGACCTACAATCTTTCGACCCCGAGTGGTTCGCTGAGAAACTCCTAGAGGATTCGTAAACTTTAACTAGCATATATGTCTCGATAGAGTGAATAAAATGGGGTTAAACGAGTTTTTCCAATCAGCAGACAGGTTACTTAGGACTCTCTCTAGACCTGACTGGAAGACGTATTGGATGAGTCTTAAAATAGTGTTCGCCGGGATAGGTATCCTTGGTGCTATTGGTTATGTTATTAGATTATTAGCGGCTGTAATACAGCCTACGGCCTAAGTTTCTTTATTATATGGATACCTTATGTAGAACAAGTACAATAATAGCATAAGGAATCCCCCCGCTGCAATAGCCACTAATTCGAACTCCCAGAACAATAATGCTGTGTCTAGTTGTTTTGTCGCAACAAACGATAGTATCTTAGATAATAATCCCATGTTTTCACCAGATATTACCAATCCCTTGAGGTCTTTTATATGTCTTCCCAGCCTAGAAGGGTGTAAACTCGTCATGTTTTAGGAATCTTAATATCTACGCGCTTGATAATGCTTGGTGCATCGGGCGTGGTCTAGTTGTCCGAAAGAAATATACGAACATCCCTTTACGCGGTAAAAGTTACGAATGGCCAAGAGAGAACGGTTGCCCAAATGCTAGCTGACAAAGCTAAAGTTGAAGGCACACCGATACAGGCAATACTAGCTCCAGCTGAGTTAAAGGGCTACATAATTATAGAGGCTCAGACACCCCACATAGTGGATGAACTTATTAGAGGTATGAGGCACACTCGACAAAGGGTGCCTGGGGTAATCAGTCCGGATGAGGTAGACCATTATATAGAAACCAAGCCGGTTGTAGAAGGTCTCGATGAAGGAACCCTAGTAGAAGTAGTTGCAGGTCCCTTCAAAGGAATGCAGGCAAGAGTTGTACGAGTGGAGGCCTCCAAGGAAGAGGTAACCATCGAGATACTTGAGGCTGCTTTCACATTGCCTATCACAGTCCACGCTGACTATGTCCGAGAACTCAAAGGAGTAGAATAATAATGGTAGAGAAAACATTAAACTTCATTGTCAACGGCGGTCAAGCCACTGGTGGTCCACCGATCGGTCCAGCTCTTGGACCCATGGGTGTTAACATCATGGATATCGTCAACACTATCAACGAGAAAACAGCCGAATACGATGGACTACCGGTACCAGTAGACGTAACCATTGATACAGATACCAAGGAGTTCACCGTCGAAGTCGGCATGTTAACAACATTTGCATTAATAAGTCAAGCCGCGGGTTTGGAGAAAGGTTCAGGAGAACCTAACACGAACTTTGTAGCTGATCTAAGCTTCGATCGATTGATTGATATAGCAAAGAAGAAGAGACCAGGAATCTATGCCGCAACCTTAAAGACTGCGGTAAGAGAAGTTCTGGGTACTTGTCAGAGCGCCGGTGTAACTATTGATGGAAATACAGCAAAAGAGGTTCAGGAAGCCATCAAGGCCGGTGAATATGATGAACAGTTGGCAGCGGCTGAATAAACCTTTAAATTATATACCATGTGAGAAAGAGAGGAATCTATAATGTCACTCCCACGAGAAGAAATAATAGAAGGAATCGAAAAGGCAAGGGAAGCCTCACCAGAAAGAAACTTTGAGCAGAGCTTCGATATTGCCGTTAACCTTAGGGAGCTCGACATGAATAGGCCTGATAACAGAATCAATCTACGTTTCCAGCTTCCCAATGGAGTTGGAGACAGGAAGGTTCTCGTATTCGCCTCAGGCGACCTAGCGCTGAGAGCAAGGAGGGCAGGAGCGGACGAAGTAGTAGAGCCCGCAGAACTTGATCAGCTTGCGACGGACAAAAAGGCAGCTAAGAATAAGTTAGCTCCATATGACTCGTTCGTTGCTGAGGCACCGATGATGCCAACAGTGGGTCGCGTAGCAGGACCAATCCTAGGACCTAGGGGAAAAATGCCCACCCCTGTGCCTCCACAGGCACCCATAGACGAGATAATTGAACGCGAGCGCCGTACTATCGTACTCAGGAGCAGAGACAAACCATTTGTCCACTGCATAGTAGGAAAGGAGGGAATGAGCAACGAAGAAGTCGCCGATAACATCGAAACAGTACTCAGAAATCTGACTGCTGCGACGAAGAGAGGCTTCCAGAACATCAAAACGATGTACTTGAAGCTAACCATGGGCGACAGTGTCAAGCTCGTGTAGGTGAAAATAATGAGCAGCAACATTCCATCCGATAAAATTGAGACCGTTCAGGAAACAGTCGAGCTAATCAATAACTATGAGATCATTGCAGCAGCAGATCTAAACAAAGTAAGCAGCTCAATGCTTCAGGATATCAGAAAAAAACTCCGTGATCGTCACAATTTCAGGGTCGTAAAAAACACCTTGATGCGCATCAGTATGGAGGACGCTGGGAAAGAAGGAACACAGGATTTCATTGATACCATCAGTGGACCGAACATTTTTCTCTTTACCAATGGTAATCCCTTCAAAATAGTCATGGAGTTAGACGCTAACAAGGTTGAAGTATTTGCTAAACCGGGTGATATCGCAACAAAGGATATAACCCTGTCAGCTGGAAACACTGGGCTGAGCCCGGGTCCCCTTATCGGAAAATTCGGAGCCCTCAGTGTTAGAACCCGCATTGAAGCAGGGAACATATGGGTGACTCAGGATACAACCGTATGTAAGAAAGGAGAAGAGATCAATGAAGATCTAGCTGATCTGCTTCAACGTATGGATATCAAAGTATCCGAGATGGGTTTGAAAATCAAAGCTGTCTATGAGAACGGTGAGATTCTTCTAGGAGAAGATCTGGATCTTGACCTAGACCAGTATAGAACACAGCTAGAGCAGGCCGTAGGAGGGGCCTTCAAGGTAGCCATAGAGGCAGCCTACGTGACTCCACAGACACTGCCCAGCATATTAGCGAAAGCAGTAACACAGGCGCGTTCGGTAGCTGTAGAATCCGAGTGGCCAACAAGTCAGACCATAGAGCTATTGATTGCCAAGGCAAATGGGCAGGCTAGAAGTCTCGCCAGTAAAGTGGGCGAGAAGATGGCTGAAGCCTAGCCAATATCTTATTTTTTGATTAATACCTATATCATATCAATTCTATAACTTATCTATGAATAAAGAAGAGCCTCTTAAAGAGTATAAAGAGAAGAGGGATTTCTCGGATACAGCAGAGCCCAGTGGGGAACTAGTAGAAAACTCAGAGAAACCGATATTTGTTATCCAGAAACACGATGCAAGTAACCTTCACTATGATCTGAGATTAGAGTCGAATGGGGTTTTGAGGTCTTGGGCCGTCCCAAAGGGTCCCTCCATGGATCCAAGTGTGAAGCGATTAGCAATACCTACCGAGGATCACCCTATGGCATACGCTGATTTTGAGGGAGTGATACCTGAGGGAAATTATGGGGCAGGCACTGTGATTATATGGGATACTGGAACTTTTCAGAATAAGAAAGAGGAGAAAACATTCTCTGAGAGCCTAGATGAAGGCCACGCTACTATCACTTTAAAGGGTAGTAAACTTGTCGGTGATTTTGCCCTTATACGTACAGGTAAGGGGGATAATCCTCGCTGGTTATTCTTCAAGATGAAGGGAGATCACGCGGAGCCGGGTAGTGATATAACCTCTGATAAGCCGAACTCAGTTAAAACAGGGAGAAGTCTAGAGGATGTAGCTGAGCAAGAGGATCCCGCTGATATTAGTGATTTTAAGTAGCGACAAACCTATTTTCCCTCAATTCATTATATTTCTATGAAATTAGATTATCTTAGAGTTGCCCAGAGTAGTGTAGATATAGGTGATCCGCATATTTGCAGTGACTCAATAAATAGAAACACCTTACTGGCAGCATTGTATGATTCACTGGTTTATCGTGTGGGTCAAGGTTATTTTAAACCAGCTCTGGCTTGGAGTTGGGCTGTTCAACCCGATGGTTTAACTTGGTTATTCAGGGTTAGACCGGGGGTAAGATTTCATAATGGAGATGGCTTAACGTCGGATGATATTGTTGCTTCGCTTAAACGAGTAGTTGATCCCTCTATAGGAGGCGCATATGGTACGCAGGGGGTCTATGCTGGTTATCTTGGAGACGCGAAGTTTGAGTCAACGGGTGATGATACTTTTTCCATAACTACTAGTGAACCCATGGCTGATTTACTGGATATCCTCGCTGAGATACCGATAGCTCCTGGAGATTATATTGACCGTCTGCCCCACGAATACATAGGCTCTGGGCCTTATCAGATTGGGTCTATACGCCGGGGTGAGGTTGTACTTGAGAGAAACAGGGATAATTGGGGTAAAAAGGCGTTTGTGGATGAGGTGACTTTCATTGAGGAGCCTGATCCAGGCGCTCGCTCTGAGATGGTCCTTGAACGGGATGTTAATATCGGGGCATTAATCAGTTATTCGAACACTAAGAAGCATGAAGGCTCCAATAGGACTATTATTAGATCCTTGGAGAGCAGTCTATGTATTATTTTCATGATGAACGCCATGGAGGGCCCATGTAGAAATAAGCTTGTAAGACAAGCGTTAAGCTATGGGGTTGATGTTGATACGATTATTGACCGTGTTAAACACGGGGCTGCTTCCAAGCTTACAGGGTATATTACACCGCATCATTTCGGATATAATCCTGATACCAAATCTTATCCATTTGACCCAGAAAGGGCGAAAGATTTGCTTAGGGAAGCGGGGTACACGGATGGTTTGAAATTAGGCATTGATATTCCCACCAAGATGCCTGATGAGGCCCCAGGGCTGGGAGAGGCTCTGAAAGAGCAATATGCAACGATAGGGGTAGACGTGGATTTAATATATTATAGGAATAGATCCGCTTACGCTGAGATGGTTCGTGATAAGAGGATCCATGACTTGTGCTGCTTTGACTCCAGTCCACTTAGTACTTTTAGGGTTCTCAAAGAGAAGATCCATTCCCGTACTCGTGGTCCATGGTGGGAGGGTTATAGTAACCCTGAGGTTGACCAATTGATTGATCGTGCTCAGAGAACTTTTGATAGAGATCAACGTGAAGGGTTATACCGGAGGATATTCCAGTTGATCCGGGATGATGCCCCCTGGTTGTTCCTCTACAGACCCACTTATTTTTGGGCTGTTTCAAGTGAGTTAGTGGAGTGGACGCCTCTGTCAACTGGGTTAATAAGGCTGGCTGATTAACCCAGAGAAATCCCCCTATTTGGTGTTTCTATTTAAGGTCCCTATCTATTATGGTTTCGGCTTAAAGTTTCAGAAAGATGGGGGTCCTAGAAAGGGTTTCCCCATTTGTCTCTGAAAACTAATT
Source organism: uncultured Candidatus Bathyarchaeia archaeon (assembly GCA_964487465.1). Lineage (GTDB taxonomy): Archaea > Thermoproteota > Bathyarchaeia > TCS64 > TCS64 > RBG-16-57-9. The sequence continues at coordinate 5,778 of CAZAQI010000009.1, read as the reverse complement.
CAGTAACTTGTTTTCGTTTTTCTTTTTCCTTGGGGTCATCCGGGTACCCTATGGGTAAAATGGATTCAACTATGTAGTTGTCAGGTGTGTTAACCGCTTTGGAGACTAGTTTAGGATCAGATGGTGTGTATGTTACTGTTCCTAATCCGAGTTCTTCAACTGCTAGTATGGCATATCCTATACTAACCCATACACTTGGTTTGTAATTAGGTGCGAATGTGTCTCCTAGCACTATAATTAGGACTGGTGCTTGTGTGAGAAGTGGCTTTGATGGGCTTAACCCTTTTTCGTTGTACCATTTTTTTCGTTCAGGGCTTATTGATTCATAGAATCCCTGTTCGCCTTTTTCGGCTGATTTCCTTATCTTCTTTTTCTGTTCTGGTGTTGTTACTATGATGTATCTCCAGGGTTGTGCGTTGCTGCCGCTTGGTGCTTGTCTCGCTGTTTCTATTATGTATTTTATGTCTTCTTCTTTTACGGGGGTTTTTTTGAATATGCGTGTTGTTTTTCGGTTGGTTGCTGTTTCTAGTATGTTCATTGATTGTTTTTGGTGTTAGTGGTTTTATTGTCTTATGGTGTTTACCGGGGGGAGGGGGGGATGTTCATTTGTTCGTTTGTTCTTTTTGTTTGCGTTTGTGTTGTCGGATGAAGTGGGTTAGCATTATTGATGCGTATGTGTATATGCTCATTTTAATGGTGTACCAGTCTTGGAATAGTACTGGTTTGTTGCTCTGGTCGAGCATATGGTAGTTTTGGGTGTAGATGAGGATTAGTGTTAGGAAGCATAGTATTATGATTAGGTTTTTTAGGGTGTAGAGGTTCTTTATTTGTCCGTTGCCTGTTATGGGTGATGGCATGGTTTTTGGTTTTATTTCTCCCGGTGCATAGGGACATGCGTTTTTAATCATCTTGATACCTCTGGAATATTTTTTTCGCGAGCCGGGTGGGTGGTATGAGTTGGTCCGTTGATTTTAACTCGATTTCCCTTTCCTCTGCTTCGGCTATTAGGGTCTCTCTGCAGGTTTTTTTTAGGCTACATGTTTCGCAGTTTCCTTCATACATGTACCAGACTTTCAAGCCGTTGCATTTGCTTAGGCTAACAATTACGGGTATGTTATGGGCGGGGCTGTATGCGGACATTACTCCATCGACTAGGTTGAGGGTTTTTACTTCAAGGTTGTTGGTCTCTGCTGCCTCTATGAATGCTTGCTCTATTTTTTCATCAATATTATGGTATGCTTTGTGGATTGCCTGTCTGCTGACTCCTAGTTCTCGTCCAATATCTGACTGGGATAATTTGTGTCTACGTAGTCCCCATATCTCAGTCTCTCTCTGTGTTAGGTATCCTACTCTAAAAGTCAACCCGGTTCAGTTAACCTGTGGTTGTTGACATTTAAATTATTTTTGAAGAAAGGTGAGGGTTACTGGTAGCGGCCGCGGGCTGTTATGGGCCAGATGGCGCAGACTTTCTCGTCTTTGATAACCACTATCTCGTCATGTTGGTTGACTGTCGTGCAGCAGTGGTTTGGGGTGAACTGGATTTTCTGTCCCCATCTTAGTTTTTTTCTACCTGGGTCGTCTTTTTCGAAGTAGATGGTTCCATGTTCCTCGCTTAGTCCCACGCGTTTAAAATCTATGTATTCTCCATCCACTTGGACCAGTACTACGGGGTCAACGTCACTATGTCCCCCTGACATTACTTTTACCCCCGCGTCTGTAACCACTCTGTTCTGGAAGTTGTCGCTGATTATCTGAGTGAGTACGGTCAAACTGTTCTTAAAATAGACGTCATTGATGCTTTTCCACCCGTATCCGCTGCCTTTTTCTCCGGCTCCGAATACGAAGCTACCTGGTTCAATCTCGGTGATCCCTGGATAGTTGCCTGTGACCTCGTATGTGGCTGTGCTACCCGCTGATACGATCTCTACATCTACACCCGCTTCTCTAATGGCCTCCGCTGTATCGACTGTCTGCTTATTGCGTTTAAGAGCAGTCTCCCTTAGAACGGGGCCCTCGTAGCCGTAGATTCCTCTAAACTTGAGTCCCGGGAGTTTAACTAGTCTTTTAGCCATTTTAACGGCATCCTCACCAGGAGAGACTCCGCATCTGCCGTGGGTGATCTCGATAATCACATCCTGCTTAACACCCCATTTCTCCGCGATCCTGCTGATCATCTCTGCTTCTTGTAGATTATCTAGACTGGTGAGTACTTTTCCCTCCCCCATTGCCGCTGTCATAGCTACAAGTCTCTCCAGTTTCTCGGGGTCCGCTATCTCCTGGCTGATGAGTATGTTCTTACCCCCGTACAGGATCCCGCTGTTGAGTAACGTCTCTGCTTCACTGAGTTTCTGGGTCATTACCCCGCAGGCTCCTGCCTCAATTAACTTGTTGCATATAGTTGCTGCTTTGAAGGTCTTGGCGTGGGGTCTGACGTTTACGTTTGCTTCTCGTGCGAATTTGAACATTTTATCGATGTTCCACTGGAGCTTCTCCAGGTCTAGTAGTAGCGCTGGTGTGGGTATTTCTTCTATTGTTTTACCTATTATGGACATGGGATATGATTGGTCTCAGGGTGCTTAACAGTTTTCAGGTTAGAAGTAATCTTGCATCATCTTATTCATCCATTCCGGTGTCTTAGCGTCCCTGCTGTCATATACTGGGACATATGGTTTGATGTCGATAACGGGGGTGCCGTCTATCGCGTCCAGAGCACGTACCTTAACCCGGTCCTCACCTACTTCTAGTATTTCAACTGCTGTTACGCCGATCCTGTTAGGTCTGTGTCTGGCTCTTTGAGCGAATATTCCTAGAAGTGGCATGTCTTCTCGTTCTTGGGGGTGACGTCTGAGGTGTTTCTCAGGATTATACTCTGCCTCGTGGAGGAATGTGAGTACAAGTAGGTGGCTGAAGCCTTCTAGGCCTAGTAACCCCGGGGCGTATTCTGGTTCGAGTATTATCTCTGATTCAACTTGGCCCCAGTTCATATCCGCTGGCTCAGTGACCTCTGATTTAACGTGACAAATAAGGGTGCATTTCATACAATGAAAAAATAAGTGTGTTACTAAAAAAGGGAGATGTTAGATAGTTACTCTATATCTGTCCATTAATTCTTGGCGCTTGCCCTCGTTCCAGCCTGTAATATCGGTATAGTATCCAGTTATCCTGCTCCAGTGACGGATTTTGCTGGAGCCACATGTTGGACAAGTGTTTAGCATTCCAGCTACTGTGGTCTGGCAATCACTGCATACTGTTAGGTCCTTGGTGTAGCTGAAGTATCCTATCTGGCTGTTTCGGGCTATACGTTGGGTTAGTTTGTAGAGGGCTTCTGGGTCGCTGCTGCTCTCACCTATCCATGCGTGGAATATGTTTCCGCCGCTGAGTATGGGGAAGAACTTGTGTTCTATGTCTATTTTCTTTCCCAGTGGGATCTTGGCGCCTACATATGTGTGTGTGCCATTGCTGTAGTAGACGGGGGCATCTCGTTTTTTGCTTAGGCTCTGAATGGTTGTTGTGTCTCCTTTTACCATCTCGCGGGCCATTTGTTTGTAATCTGGGCTTACAAGGTCTGCTACAGCGAATGTCTGAGCGGTGGATTCTGCCGGTGTCCTTGCGAGCATCACCTTTGAGCCGCTTCTCATTTCTAATCCTTTTCTGAATTTTTCCATATCCAGTAGTAGTCTTACAGCTAGGCGAACCGCGTCCTCTGATTCATGTAACTGGTTTCCGGTGAAGTACTGGACCATCTCGTTGACTCCTACTACTCCAATTACGTTTACCAGTTCGTTGAAGTCTACGGCTGGTGGGCCTTTCTCACCTGTACGTGGGTCCCGTGGAGTCTGAGTGGCGAATGGAACCATGTTACTGCTAATCGCTTTGTCCATCCATCTTCTCTTCGCATCGAATACCCCCATTGATAATCTCATGTTTTCTTTGGCCATGGCCAGTAGTTTATCGTAGTCCCCATTAGCTTGGTAAGCCATTCTTGGCATGTTAAGGCTGACTACCTGCCATCCTCCCATGCTGAAGTGCATTCCATCTTGGAACCAAAGTTTCTCGTGGAAGTTTTCATCTGTCTCGGGTGTGTTCGCGAATTGGTATGCACAGCACTGGTAGCAGCTTATCCCGTTTCCATAGCCTCTGTAGGCTGGGAGCATGTTATCGAAGTATGGTGAACCGAATTTGCTTACCGCCTCATGAACCAGTAGCCAGAGGTCATCGTATTCTGGTTTGAAGAACTCTGGTGAGATATAGTTCTCGTTCTTGGGGAAGTTGAATGGTTTACCCCAAAAGTCGCCTTCTAATGCTACCTCGTTGATGGCCCTGAAGAACATCTGGACCTCGTCCTCATAGTCACCATAAGTCTCGGGTCCAACCTGCCCTCTTTTTACCGCTGGTACGTCTTTCCAGATATCCGGTACACCCATAGGTAGCTGTATGTTACTGAATACGAGTTGTCCTCCACGGGTTACATAGGTCTGGGTTAGCTCGTAGAACATCATCTGGGCTAGCTGTTTTACCTTCTTGTATGATAATCCGCGTAGGAAGGGTGCGAGGAACAAGGTGTAGTACATGAATCCCTGTCCTCCGCTGAAGTTGGTCTGGCCTGCTGCAAGCACCTTTACGCTGTGAAGTACTGCTACCTCTGGTTGTTGTGCTGGGCCAGCTACGCTGCTTCGGAATCCCTGTCCATCTGGAACTAGTCCATAATAGAGGAAGTATCTAAGGTCCCAGTCTTGACAGAAGGGCCTTGTCCCGAAGTATTCCAGTGTGTGTATGTGGATGTCTCCACGTGTGTGGGCCGTAGCGAGCTTTGGGTCCATTAATAATAGATACTGTTCTTTGCTAAGTCTGTCTGCTTTCTTTTTGTGAACGGTCTCGGGGTTTGGCTGTAAATTGGCGTTCTCCTTTGACTCGAAGCCGCTTCCCGTATCGATCTGGTAGGCGTCATATACTGGGGCACCTACTCTTGTGAGCAGGTTTCTGTATATCCCGAATTCGGGTACTTCATGGCTCCATTCAAGGAGTAGATTGTTCGTTACTTCTCTTATCATGGGGCCTGAGACGAATCTGGGTTTGGTCAGTCTGAATCTTCGTTCTACCTCGTCGGCGATCTTTTCTGCTGTTAGGTCGCTTATGGCGGGTATGTCGAACATTTTCTCGGCTAGTTGGGTTTCTTTTTGAAGCATGTCTACGATGCGTGACTTGTCCCATGGAATCAGGTACCCGTCAGTGGTGTGTACCATGGGCATACCCATGAATAGACTGTCCGTGAAAAATTCGTCTATCTTTCTCTGATACTGCGGCAGATCTCTATACTTAGCCAAGATTTAACATCTCCAAGACTCTCTCTTCATTCAATATTTCCCCCTCAAACAGTTCCTCGGAGGGTTTTACTTTCTCTTTTTCCCCAAGAGATAGAATCGGTGGGTTTCCGAATACATTCATCATTACAAAATCAGCCTGGTTATCGGTATCAAACCACTCTGATGAAAATTCTATATCCTTTGATTTTAAGAATTTTTTTAATTTATCACATTTTGGGCAATCAGGCAGTGAATATACTGTAATTTTCATTTTACGCAACCTCTAGTGTGTTAAATGCGTGACGCACACTAATCCTAGTTGGTATATGTCGTGAATCGTCGTATTTAGCAGTGACGATTTGTTGCATAATACCCATAAGATGGTTTGGGAGAATGATTACGATGAAACAAGTATATTGGTGATTGTCACGTATTCATAAAATAATTGTCTGTTTTATGAATCGTTTCGAGAGAT
>CAZAQI010000008.1:410-35727 GCA_964487465.1 uncultured Candidatus Bathyarchaeia archaeon | reverse complement strand
TTCTATCATGGGGTCTTCCATGATCACCTGCATTGGACCGTACCCAGTCAGGTCTCTTACTACGTAGTAGAAGATGCTATCCCATTGCTCTATCGTGAATTTTCCGAGGGTCTTGTGGTATTTTTCTGCGATTACCTCGGCTTGCTCGTAAACATATTCAGTTGGATCAATATGCTCCTCCGTGGGAGATGTGAATTCTTTGCTTAGTATCCGGACAATTTTCTGGTAAGTATCATATTGTTCCTGAGTAAGCTCCACTTCTTCCACGAAATAGTATAAGCCTTCACCCAGTTCCGGTGAGGACACTATCTTAACCTTAGAATTCGGGGGATTTACTTCGTATTCGTCTATGATCCTGTACTCTGGCTTGACTTTTCTTGTATGAACTTTCTCGATCTCGGTCTCGTCTTCTTTTTGCTGTATTTTATCTTTTAACCATTCCACGAGACTCATTTGTCAAGCCACCTTAAATAATTGAAAATAAAAAAGAGGAAGGATTAATGGATTTAAGTAAGCTCGATTAGCTTAACGTAATCCATTCCACCAGCGCTGTGTATTTTAATGTTAACAGTTGTCCCTGAAGAGACCGTTTCCCATGTATCATCTATATAAACAATGACAGTTTCTGTTGCACCACTAGTTATACTTGTAGACGCAGTCATGTTTGTACCTGCCTGATCATCAGTTATCGAAGTAGTCCCGTAAACATCGACTTCAACACCATTAATGAAGAGGTTGGTAAGTGTTGCAGCTTCAGTACCTGAGTTCTTGAGACTTAAAGTAACATTCCATTGAGCAGGGGATGTACTTTTTCTACAAATCGCTGTTTGTATTTCGACTTTTTCGAATTGTGTGTATTGGCTGCTGATACCTCCCATCCAGTAGGATACTCCTACTGCGACGGTGATGGCTACTGCTACTAGGATGACCGTGGCGATTACTGGGCTCACAGCTTTACGTTTTTGAGGATTCATTTCTCTCTCTTAACCTCCTTACCCGCTAAACAGGCTGTTATTTATAAAAGGAATATGCACACATGTCATCTATTGAATTTCTGTATGATTAACATAGAACATTAATCCATATTATTAGACCGTTATCTTAATAACCTGTTACCATATTCAGGTTATTTCCTTAATATGTATTATAGATTCATATTATTGTTCTTTCTACACTCATATCAAAGGGAAAACTTCATACAAACAAGAACCCAGACTAATACCATGGAAAACAGCTTACTCGCCATAGTCTCCCACCCCGACGACGAGACCTTCGGATGCGGTGGAACCCTAGCCAAACACATTCAAACAGGCATCGAGACCAGTGTATTATGCCTCTCCTGTAACCCAGAGTACCGCAAAAAAGAGTTCACAGCGGCTACAGAGGCACTAGGCATAGAATCCACCATCTGGATGAATAAGGAGATAAACATTAACCCTGAGCTAACCCAGAGAATAGCTGATCACATAGACGAGAAACGCCCCAAGACGGTTATCACTCATATTCCATTTGACTACCACCGCGAGCACAAACTCTGCTATGAAGCAGTGAAAGAGGCGATAGAATGGGCGGCTCACACCACCATATACACGGATGCCTGGCAGGTTAAACGCCTCCTACTAATGGAGGTAAACACACTGATACCCACCCCCAGCGTACTCCTAGACATATCCGAGACATTCACACGGAAGATGGAGGCAGTCAACCAGTACACCACGCAGCTGGAGAAATTCCCATGGAAATACTATCAGCGAATAAACACGAAGAAAGCAGAACTAAGAGGCGTCCAATGTAACGTCGACTACGCCGAAGCATTCATAGAGGAATCCCTACCCAGCAACAGTCCCTTCTACCGGGAAAAAGCCAGTGACCTCCTAGTCTAAATATTTAACAACCCACATCAACCAACTAATGCATATGAATCTCTACGGCTTGAAAGTAATAGATTTCCACAGCCATTTCCCCATACAACGCCCAGGTGGAAGAAACTGGAGAAAAAGACTCGTTGAAAGATACGGCGAGGAACGAGCCGATATAATCCTCGAGAACTCACGTATGTACCGGGATAAGTGGAGACGCATGTGGGCATTCGAGCCACCCGAGGAGGCCATCCACAGCGACGAGGAACAAGCCAAAAGATGGGTCGAAGACATGGACAGAAAAGGTCTCGAAAGAGTTAACTTCGTCATGGGCGGTGGAAACGATAACCTAGCCGAGATAGTTAACCTGTACCCGGAGAGATTCACGGGCTTCGCCCACCACTCACCCTTCGACGAGGACGCAGCAGAGGAGCTTGAACGCGCAGTCACCGAGCTCGGACTAAAAGGATACAAGGTTATCGGGTCAGGACAGGACAAACCCATTGACAGCGAGGAGGCTTACCCGGTGTGGAGGACAGCTGAAAAACTAGGCATACCCGTGTTGATACATTTCGGTGTCCTAGGTGGGGGCGGTGGACCCTCAAGAGAACTGCGTAACCTGAACCCGCTAACTTTCTGGAAAGTGTGCAGCGACTTCCCCACCTTGAAAGTGGTGGTCCCCCACTTCGGTGCATGTTACTGGCGGGAACTATTACAGCTCTGCTGGCAATGCCCCAACGTCTATGTGGACACCTCTGGGAGCAACCAGTGGATAAGGTGGATGCCCTATGACCTCAGCATAAAGGACCTTTTCAAGAAAGCGTATGAGACCATCGGCGACGAGCGCCTCATCTTCGGCACGGATAGCAGTTATTTCCCACGGGGCTTTGCCGTAGAGTATCTAAGGGAGCAGTTGAAAGCCTGCTATGACCTTGGGTTCCCCGAGGATAGTATTCACCGGATATTCCATGATAACGCCATGGAGCTTCTCAGGTTATAGACTAATTGTTTTTATCTAGTCCCCACTTGTTTTTACTCATATCCTGGTGCATGTTTTGAAGACAGAGAATAACCGTCCGCCGGCACATATGATCTACTCGGATTACGTCAAATCAAGGAAAAAAAACGGCCTCGCTTCTCAGCTATGGGGAGAGATACCATACACTCTGAGAGAAGCCGCCGATCAAATACCCATAATAGCTAAAAAATACGGGGAACTGCCCCAGCTAGACCCCCTGAAAAAGGCTATGAAGAAAAACCTCATAAAACACGGGTTATTAACGGGCAAGACCTCTGATGCCATAGATAGGATGCACCAGGGAGTGGTGGAAGCCGGGCAGCAGCCCATGCTTATGGGTGGACCAAGTCTTATCCTCAACAAAGTCGCCTACGCTACATCTCTTGCAGCTGAGGCCAGCATGGTACCCTTATTCTACGTGGCTGACTATGACGGAGTCCAACCCGAACTCACCAACATGCGTCTACCGAGCCCCAGCAGTAAGGGTCTTCACCTGAGTTACCCGACGGAGCCACGTGACGATAATCTAGCTATCTACGAGGTAGATGTACCGGATGAGAACTGGTTCAAAGGGGTCATGGAGAAGATCGACAGCAATTACAGGGGCATACTGGGAGACGTTGAGACGCGGAAACGTGAGAAGATACAGCAGAATCTAAGCCACATATACTCGATAATTAAACACGCATACTACTCTACAGGCAATGTCTCAGAGCTCTCCACCAAGATACTGGGTTCACTAATTAACATTGAAGCCCAGATAGGGACCCCGATTTACTGGTTTAGCATGCCCGAGACCAGACCATTATTCATAGAAGGATACGAGTTATTACTCAAAGAGCCCAACCGCTCCCGGTTTATCAAGGCAACAAACACCGCGGCGGAGAAAGTGGAGGCAGCCGGTTACAGAAGCCAGATAGGGCTAAGAGATGAGGACTATGTTCCATTCTTCCTTGAATGCATGAACTCGGATTGCCGCAGATACAGGGTTGAGTTAAAGTACAGACGCGAGAAGGATGCAGATAAGGCGACATTAAAGGGAACCTGCCCAGTCTGCGAAGAAAAATACGCTTTCACAGTAAAAGCCTCTGAACCTGATCTAACTGATATCATTGACTGGATCACACCACGGGTGGATTCACGGCAGTTCATAGTAGACTCGGTTATACCCATAGTCGCCCACATCGGTGGACCCGGAGAGACAAGCTACTACGCGGAAGTCATCCCCGCGGCGAAGGCACTGGATTTACCTTTCCCCATATTCATGCGCTATACCCGGACATTCTATAACACGCCCTGGAATGAGCAGATGGCAGATAACGTGCAGAAAGAAGAGCTCCCCGTGATTACCAGTGATGACCTGTTTATTAATCTGAGCGACTGGGTGGAGGCCCGAAACAATGATGACGCTGAGCTCATGTGGGAGGCCCATCAGGGAATAGAGAAGAGCATCAGATCCACGTTTAATCAACTCGTGGATAAATCAACCAGACTTGAAGCCGAGATAGAGCATATCAAAGAGAAACTCAGAGAACCCGGAGACAGGCAGCCATTAATCGAGGAGATGAAGAAGCTACAGAGTGAGGCTCAGTTGATCGATAACTATCTGAGCTGGGCTTATGGCAGGTTTAGCCCCGAGAAGTTTGGTCAGGAGGTTAACTGGCTCTGGCTGGATCTGGCTGCAGCGGCAGGGGTAGATGATACCATGGGTTCCTATCTCAGGCAGTATAACCGTGATACACCAAATAGCTCCATGTACTTCGTAAACATCACCTAGTCGTCATATCTCTGCCTAAGCGGCGGGGAGAGCCGGGTCATCAATAGGACTCTCTCAAAGACATCAATCCATGCCTCAAACTCCTCACCTAAAGCCATGGGAGTCATGATACCGGCGTCATAATCCATCCCTAGCTCCCGGGAGGCTTTCGCCCTGTAAACCGGTAACAGACGATCTCCCACACGGTCTATCTCCCAGAAATCCTCCGTAAGAAACACGAAGACAGGAACCCTCGTTGCCCCCAATATACGAAGTTCCTCTTTTAACTCGGAACTTTCCTCACGATCAATCAGTCTCAGCTTGACCTTTTCACCTGCTGCCTCCGCTATTTTCTTCACCATGGGGACCTGCCGGGCACAGTCTCCGCACCAGATACCAACGTAGGCAAGTATATTGATCTCACGATTGTAGCCCTGTACACGTTCTCTCTGTCCAGGAGCTAGTTCAGGGGTTCTCTGCTCAAACTCTATCCAGCGTTGAGCCTTCCCTGGATCAGTTTTAATAAACTCATTATAGGGTTGGGCCATCTCGTAGTGTTTTCTCCAGAAATCAGCCCTCTTATCATAGTAGGTGAGTTTTGACATAACCCGTTATCAAGATGGCGAGTTATAGATTCTATGCTAGATCCTCGTATACTTCAAGATACTGGGGAAGCACATGATCTTTCGTGTACCTCTCGAGTACCGTGTTCCGTGCGTTTACACCCATCCGAGATAACAGGTCCGTATCAGCGTTAAGCTTCAAGGCGGCCTCCGCTATTTCTTCAGGATGCTTCAGGGGCACGATGAAACCGTTTTCCCCGTCCTGAACAAGCTCAGGTATACCCCCTACGTTTGTGGCGATTATGGGGAGACCACAGCTCATACCCTCCAAAATGGTTAACGGAGCATTCTCCGTCTCGCTACACAATACAAGAGCAGCCGCACAGTTCATAATATCGGCTACGTCGCTTCTATAACCAGTTAGGGTAACGTTTTTCTCGAGATCCAGTCTATCTATGAGTCGTTCTACTCTATGCCGTTCAGGTCCATCACCTACGAGTATTAACTGAGCGTTAGGCTCCTTCTTGGTGATGACACACATACTGTAAACCAGATCATCAACCCGTTTTACCGGGCGAAAGTTACTCACATGCACGAGGGTTATCCCCCTTGGCCGAGGATCATCAATTATCTGACAGGGAGCGGGTTGAAACTCTTCATGATCAACAAAATTAGGTATCACAGTGATCTCTTTCTCTATACCCAGAGTTTTCTCCGCTTCTCTTTTCATGTACTCGCTTACGGTGGTCACGGCGTCGCTGGACTCTATGCTCATGGTATTTGTGGGCTCGTAGCTGGGGTCACTACCCAGAATGGTTACATCGCTTCCATGCAGAGTTGTTACGTATGGTTTCCCCGTTATCTCACGGGCTAGCTGAGCCGCCGTAGCGTGGGGTAACGCGTAGTGAACATGAATCAGGTCAAGGTTTTCTCTTTTAGTTACCCTAGCCATCTCTGAGGCTAACGCGATGGTGTACGGTGGGTACTTGAAAAGGGGATACTCCACGACTGAGACATGGTGCATTGTCACGTTAGGTAGATCATATCCCTGTATAGCCACTGGCCGTTGATACGTGATAAAGTGGACATCGTGGCCTTTTTTAGCTAGTTCTACACCGAGCCTTGTCGCGAGTATACCGCTTCCCCCCACTGTGGGGTAACATGTTATGCCTATCTTCAAGTTAATTTATTCAGAAAAAAGGGTTGAATAAAAATAGATGGGATTAATTGTCCTGTAGACGCTTGTTTACTCCGCGGATGGCTGCGATCTGTCCCTCATGGTGGATGATCTCGCTTACTCCCAGCATCAGGTAGAATCCTCTCTGTTTCTTCCCCATGAACCAGTCCATCTCTTTACCTAGATCAGATTCCTCTACTTTATCCAGCATTGCTAGGAGGTGTTTCTTGCCTTTCTCATAGTCCTCCATGAGTCGCTTGAGGCTCAGATCCTTGTTTCCAACATAGTCTTCTGGGACCCCTTTGACCTCTGCGTCTTTGTCCTCGGCGATGATCTTGGGGATGAAACCATACCACTCGCTTATTAGGTGGGTCAAAATATTTCTGATCGTGTTTGCTTCCGAGCAACTCTTCCAGTCCAGTTGTTCCTCGGTTAAATCTTTGAGGGCTCCATCGAGTCTCGTGAAGCCTAGTTCCGCGAATTCTTTTATAACGTCAATTTTTGCCATCGTCTTTCACCTTGAATACGTATGACTGTGATTTGAACGGGTCTACTTATATGAATGGGTAGAGAAAGGAGTTTATTCGTTGAGGCGTTTATATGTACCTCTGACGTATGTCAGTTGACCCTTGTGATGATATACCTCGCCGATATATGCGAATAACCCGATTTTTCTCTTCCGTGTTCCACCCCAGAGAGGTATTTCTTCCTCTAGGTCCTCGTCTGACAGCTTCTCCATCATTGGAACGGCTTTCTCGACGCCTCTCCTGATATCATTCATGAGTTTTTCCAAGGAGTAGTCCTGTTCTCGGTAGTCTTCAGGCCACCCATCTGGTGCGTAGTCGGTTACCCCTTTGATGAGGCGTGGTAGTGATACGTTGACGATTCTTGAAATATGATTTAACTGCCACTGGACACTGTTGGAGACCGGTGTGGGTTTAAACTTGTACTCTTCTTCTGTCAGGTTTTCGCAGGCTCTTTCAAGGCTACCTATTCCCCACTCCAGTTCTTCAGCCAGTATGGATGCTTTCTTATTCATTTTAATCTCCATGATCGAGAGTTAAACGGTCAAATATAATATGTTCCTTGAATTCTAAGGACCCAAAACATTTCCACAGGTATCGTAAAATGTTTAATCATGTGGATACTTTCATTCACTGTATGAGTTTACTATTCGAGAAAACCCAGAGCCGACTGGATACATTAGCAGGTGAGGCTGCAGGCGTAATAGGGGTCCACGCATTTGACCCCATGGAACCTGATCTTGAGTTCAATGTGAACGCGGATATGTTGTTCCCCACGGCTAGCATCATCAAAGTCCCGATACTATTAGAGTTCTATAACCAGGTCTCATCCAGGGTGCTTGACCCCGAGGAGATTCATACTCTAAATGATGATGTTAAGGTAGGTGGAAGCGGTGTACTCCAGTATATGAGTACCAGATCCAAGCTAACACTAGAGGACTGGGCGCGTCTCATGATCAACCTCAGCGATAACACGGCTACTAATCATATAATCGACGTGGTGGGTATGACAGAGGTGAATAAGCTCCTGGAAAAAATGGGGTTTAAGAAGACGAGACTAGTGCGTAAGATGCAGGCAGACGTTGACCCGGATAAGGTGGAGAACCTTACTACTCCTAGGGAGTTTTCCCGGCTCATGGGGATGATCCTTGGTCATGATGGCTTGGATGAGAAGGTCTGCGAGAAGACCCTGGATGTTTTGAAGCTTTACAAAGATGGTGTGATCTTTGAGGCCCTACCCGAGGACTACGTGGTAGCGGATAAGAGCGGCTGGATGGGGGGAGTCCAATGCGACTCCGGGATCGTCTACGCTGAGAAACCCTACATTGTAACTGTTATGGCAAGTCATATACCAGCATGGGACCGGAACGGTTACATGACTCGTGAAACCCTCAAACAAATAGTCTCCGAGATACACGACTACTACCAGAACAAAACAACGACCAGCCGCTACGGTAGAAGAATCAGTTGAAGACAGCTGAAACCGTCTCATTTATCCTTATCCGTGAGGGTAAAATCTTGGTGGAACGAAGAAGAATAGACCGGGTTAATGACCCCGGAGCAGTTGTGGTTCCTGGTGGGCATATTGAACCCGGGGAGTCTCACGTGGATGCAGTGAAAAGAGAGTTAAACGAAGAACTGGGCGTCAAATGCAACAAGTTCAGGTATTATGAGCGAATGCTATGCAAATCAGACACCGAGTACCAGTTGAACAGCTGGTATATCTGCGAGGACTGGATTGGAGAACCAAAAGCAACTGAAGCTGAGGAGATACTATACCTCACCGGAGATGAACTGGATAGACTTAGTCTAGCCAATGATAGAAAAGTCATCAAACAGTTATTCCGTGAAGAGATCCTAGATTAAATGAACAAGCATTCGGCTCCAGGAAAACCAACGCCAAGTAAATGAAATAAGCAGCCTCTGTACCCCTAAGGGTATGTCAGCTCCAGAGGATAGAAAACTATTAATCGCAGACCGTTGGTGGGATAAACTGCCACGGAAAATATATTCATCACTAGAAAGAGTAGATATATCACAGGACTGGTTCCAAGTTTACAAGGTCTTATCTGATATCTACGTCTTCTACGAGCCCTATCAATACGAGGAAGCCATCAGCACATTGATACTAGGGGAGGAAAAAGCGGTGCTCATCGACACCGGTTGTGGAATCGGTAACATCAGACAGGCAGTAGAAGAAGTAACCGATATGCCTATCATGGTGTTAAACACCCACGCACATAACGACCACATAGCACAAAACTATCAGTTTGATGAGATAGCCATGCTGGACCACCCGTGGAGCCATGAAGCGCAGGAAGGACTGCCCAACAGCGAGATGGCTCATCTGATAGCAGATGGGATGCTCTGGAAGCCACTGCCAGAAGAGTTCGACCCAGATAACTATGTGGTGCCCGGTTTCAAGGTAACACGCTGGCTTGAAGACGGCGAAATCTTGGACCTGGGTAACAGAACCCTTGAGGTCATGCATACACCGGGTCATACACCTGATAGCATATGCCTACTGGACAAAGAGGACAGACTTCTCTTCACAGGCGATATGTTCTACACGGGTGGAATCTACACATACCTAAACGGTGGAGATATACCCACTTTCATCAAGAGCTACCAGAGGATGCTAGAACACTATGATGAATATGATAGATTGATGCCTAGTCACAACGAGCCATGGGTCGAAAAAAAATTATTGAAGGATGTTTTCAAGGCTGTGGTGGATATCGCTGAGGGACGCGGATCCTATAAAGAGGGAACAGACAGGGGTACACCTATCAGGAAATATGAGTACGATAGATTCAGCGTAGTAACCAAGGCACCTGAATAAACCCTCATCATTTATAACTAAACATATTACCCATAGGGATTACAGTAAATAAGAATCTACTAGTCGTTGCCGTTGTCGGTATCCTTGTTATCGGAGGAGTATTTGCCTCAAATTATCTAAAACCAGAGGATCTGTCATCAGATCAAATTAATGGAGATGACAATGAAACCACCACTATACCAGATGAGGACACTCCTGAACCCAGCGGACCTGATACTGAGGATGCTCCAGAGCAAAGTAATGAGGCTGAGCCAGAAGATGAACCTGAGCCTACCACTGAAAACGAGACCACACCATTCACCCTGCCAATTAACTCAGATCTTCACTCTATACCAGAGGATGAGAGACTATTAGAGGATATAAATATCCCAGATGGAGCAGATTACAGATTCTACAGTTACAATGATTTTGATACCCTCGGCTGGTACAGAGAAGAACTCACAGATTATACACTGGTTGATGAGGGAACCCAAGAGGATGACTACAAGGCAATGCAATTCAACTGGATAAAATACCAGATACAGGATAAAGGGTATATCTTATTCACCATAGAAGACCCGGAGATGCCCAGTGATCTACTCGGCATAATCCAAGATACCTGGAACAAAGTCAGTGATTATACACCCAGATTAAAATGCATGGATGAGACGGAGGAGAAAGAGGGAGCACCCTCACTAGGTAACGTTGAGTACATGTTCCCCCAAAACCTGCCTCTACCAGATGACCCGATACTATTCAACAGACATCGAAGTCTATTCACCAGCGGATGGCTACATTATAGAGTTATCATATCATAAACTAGAGTGGCCCCAGGGGAGCGGTAGAACAGGCACCTATAATGACTACGAGATAAGGATAGCAACAGCCAAGACACAGATAACCCGTCTCGGCCACGTCTCAGAGCTCAGCGAGGAGCTAATAGATAAAATCGGCGAGGTTTCTGAGGGGATGACACACCTAGATATAGAGGTATCAGAGGGAGAGCTGCTGGGGTATACCGGGGGTCGTCCGCAAGCCCAGTACACCATGAATTGGAGAGTTCATGATCTCTCCATCTCCAGCTACATCAACCCAATGAAATATGGGTTATCCTCAACCGAGGGCCACTTCTTGGAGTACTGTACACCAGAACTATACGAACAACTAGTCCCATTAATGACCAGGATAGAGGAACCCATAACCGGTGTCTACGACTATGATATAAACGGGACACTCTCGGGCAACTGGTTCCACGAAAACATAGACCCTGAGGAACCCATGGGTGACTGGGATAAGCATCTCTCATTCTGCTATGATATGTATGACTCCAAAAAGGCGTTAATCAGTTCCCAGTCTGTCCTATCTATAGTGTACAAGCTCACAGAGTACCCATTATCCATTAAAGCAGCTATCATCTCAAGGCAGTAACGCTCAGCCCCACCTGACTTATTCAACGATGGGTGAACTACGGATATCTCCAAATTGTTTAAGATTCATAATCCGGTGTGAATAATTCACCTGTTACTGGACACAGCAGAATTTCTCAACAACCCATAATGGGATACTATCAATGTTTTTTGTCATAGGTAGAACGTTAACCCTATAATGGAGTAAGTAGGGTTCAACCCTATGGCTTATTCAGATGACACGGAGTCAAACATAATCGTACCAGAGAAATGGTACGAAAAACTCCCACGAGAAACATGGAGCAACTATGAGAAAATAGACCAACCAGACAAATGGTTCGAGGTATACAAGCTCAGAGACACGGTCTACGCCATCTACGAGGATGGTCAATTCGAGGAAGTAATCAGCTACCTCGTAATAGGTGAGGAGAAAGCAGCTTTAATTGATACCGGGAACGGTATCGGGAACATTAAGAAACTGGTGACGAGTTTAACGGATCTACCGGTTATGGTTGTGAACACCCACACCCATGGAGACCATATCGGAGGTAACCACCAATTCAAAGAGGTAATGGCACTGGAAACCGAGTTCAGCAAGAAGCGAGCTGAAAAAGGACAGACCAAAGAACAGATGGGACACTACCTTGACGAGGGCATGGTGTGGAAGCCTTTCCCCGGGTACTTTGATGCAGAGGAGTGGAGCATTAAACCATTCACGGTAACCAGGTGGCTCCATGATGGGGACGAGATAGACCTCGGTAACCGTATCCTTGAGGTTATTCACACCCCTGGACATAGCCCGGATAGCATCTGTCTGCTGGATCGTGGAAACGAGTTATTCTGGACCGGTGACAGCTTCTACCCTGCTCCCATCTATGTCTATGCGCCCACAACCAGTCTGGATCAGTTTATTGATAGCTTCTCCAAGATGGTGGAGCTCATGCCCCACTACGAGTGGGTAATACCAAGCCACAATGAGCCCAAGATAGAGAAACACCTCATCAAGGAATGTTATGAGGCAGCCAAAAGCATTAGAGATGGGACAGCGGGAGAATACTCTGAGGGCGTGGCAGCCGGAGTAAAAGTCCATAGATATGACTATGACCGGTTTAGCCTCGTTGTCAGGGCTGATCGCTAGGTTTTCCCTCCAAGTTTTTCTCAATTCGCCTATACCTTTGATAAATTTTTTCCCGTAGCAGGCACTCAAGGTGTTGACGTTCTTTTCTTAGTCTATGTTCTCTCTCTTTCAACTGGCGTATCCTGCGACGCAGTGTCTCCTCGCTCTCCTGTTTACTGGTTACAGACTCAGCCACGTTTTGAGTGAAAACAAGCCTATTGTTAAACATGATGTCACTGAATCTATACGGTTTTAACTATTCCAAGCATATATTCAAAGTATGTTGAAACAAGTAATCGAGATAATGGACCTTCTAGACGACTCGACAATAAACGGAGAGAAGGTAGCAAACTATTTGAAGAAAAAAGGCGTCCAAGAAGTAAAAGTCAATAAGATAAAAGGGCAAAAAGGTAACACAGATTTCATTAAGATAAAGATTCCCGGCACCAAAGGCAAGACCAAGGGTGGAGAAGCACCGACCCTAGGAGTAATAGGAAGACTGGGAGGTGTAGGGGCAAGACCCGAACAGATAGGGATCGTATCTGACGCAGATGGGGCTATCACAGCCTTGAGTGTTGCCTCTAAACTCGCTGATATGATTGTAAAAGAAGACAGACTACCCGGCGACGTGATTATATCAACACACATATGCCCAGATGCCCCCATTAAGCCACATGAACCGGTTCCATTCATGGGCAGCCCAGTAGACACAGTGACCATGAACCGCATGGAAGTGGACGCTGACATGGATGCATTAATCAGCATCGATACCACCAAAGGCAACCGTATAGCCAACTGGAGAGGATTCGCCATCACACCCACAATAAAAGAAGGCTGGGTTTTGAAAGTGAGCAACGACCTGCTGGATATAATGGAGTGGGTGACAGGGGAACTACCTAAGGTCTGCCCAATAACAACACAGGATATCACACCATACGGTAACGGGCTTGACCACATCAACAGCATAATGCAGCCCTGCACAGCTACAAGTTCGCCTCTGATAGGAGTAGCAATAACAACAGAAGTACCTGTACCCGGCTGCGGAACGGGGGCAAGTCATCCAATGGATATTGAAGCAGCAGCAAGATACGTTATAGAGGTAGCTAAGCAATATGGAAAAGGGTTATGCGCATTCATGGATGAAGAAGAGTGGAAAATCATCCTCAAACTTTATGGGGCCCATAAAAACCTACAGAACATGAGTTGAGAAGCTTATATTCCTCTACATTTATTCTTTAACTGAATACAATGTATAAGAAGATATTAGTCGCCTTTGACGGATCCGAGGCCAGTAAACATGCTCTTGATCAAGCGGTCTCTATCGCTAATCTGATGCAAGCCGAGGTCACCATCATATCAGTTGTCCCACGTGTAATGATGCCCGTCTTTCCAGATGAGGGCTTCGGAGCAGCACCAGTAGCCGCCGCTCAGGATATGGGGGACTATCAGGACCGAATGAAAAAAGTATACGGTCAGAGCCTAAAGGAAGCAAAAGAGGACATCAAAAACCATTACCCGGATCTCAAAATAGTAACCAACCTCATGGAGGGCAGACCCTCAGCCACAATAGTGGATGAAGCCGAGAACAGCGATGTTGACTTAATCGTTATAGGCAGCAGGGGGCTGGGCGGCATCACAGGGTGGATACTGGGAAGCACTAGCCGCAGAATAGTCGAGAGTTGCACCAAACCAGTGCTGGTCGTCAAGTAGACTCTTTCCCAAGGGGAAGCCTTTTCCCCAAGATTTCTATTCCTTTGAGTATGAAGCCATATGAAGCCCTTCTAGAGGCTGGACGCATAGCGTCAGAGGTTAGAGACATGACGCTTGCTGAGATTGAGCCAGGTATGAAAGTCGAATATATCTGTGATATTGTTAATGAGAGAGTGGAGAAGCTAGGCGGGAAGATGGCGTTCCCATGCAATGTAGATATTAATCACGTTGCAGCGCATTACTGTGCCCCCATAAATGATACTACGGTTATTCCTGAACGCAGTCTAGTAAAACTGGATGTAGGGGTACATGTGAATGGATACATCGCGGACACAGCAAAAACCGTGTCATTTGATCCATCACTTGATTACCTTATAGAAGCAGCAACAGCTGGGCTTAATGCAGCTATTAATACAATAAGGCCCGGGATCAAAGCAAACGAGGTGGGCGCAGCTATCGAGGAAGCGATAAAAATGAGAGGCGCCAAACCCATCAGCAACCTAACGGGACATAAATTAGCCAGGTTCGTAGTTCACGCCGGACAGAGTATACCCAACATAAACGGACTTGATCAACATATAATACAGGAAGGAGACGTGTACGCCATCGAACCTTTCGCGGTTCCACCGACTGCCGAGGGCCGGGTTATGGATGGCCCACCTAGTAACATTTACAGAATGCTGAAGAGACGCTCAGTAAAAGGCACAGCGAAGAAAATGATGAAATATATACAGAAAGAGTACCGCACATTACCCTTCGCGTCTAGATGGGTAATGAAGAAATATAATAAACCAGACGCAGCAGCGGCTTTCCAAGAACTACTTGACTCAAAATGTATAATGAGTTACCCCCAGCTACTCGAAAAGACACGGGCAAAAGTAGCTCAAGCTGAACACAGTGTAATAGTGACAAAAGATGGCTGTGAAGTAACCACAGCCTAGTCTTTCTTCTTCGGGTCCTTGCGGGCGTTTATCCGAGTAATGGTCATGTGACCCTCGCATCGAGTACAGGGTTCATCTTTCTTGAAGATATAGTCACCGACCTGATGTGCTCTCACTCTTTTCAGGTTACATTGCGGACACTCTAAGGTGGTTACTACCTCGACTTCCTTGGGTCCTTTCTTGGTTTTCTTTGCGGGTTGTGCTCTGAAGAAGCTAAAGCCTATTGCTACGAATCCTGATATTCCTATGAGTATATACATGAAAGCGGTCTCGATGTTGTTGTCACCATACTCCTTGAATCCCATGTAAAGGCTCGCAAGAGCGATGGCGCCAACGACAATCATTAACCCAAGGCTTACCCAGTTCTGGGTTGCCCCACCTGCTAGTGGACCGGTATCCGAGCCTGCCATTCTCCTCATTGTCCTACCCCCACTGTGTTACCAATTCCTGCTACAATCACTGTGTCACCTTCTTCGCTGTAATCAAGTATGAGGCCCTTTACACTGCTAACAGCTTTCTCAGTAGCCTCCATAAGCTCCTCGACTAGGGGAGCTACCACGTGTTCCATACCTTGCTTTATGGCTACAGCGTACAGTGGCACATCGTTGTCTATGGCGGCTTTCTCCATCTTATACTTCTCTACACCGGGTCCTCCGATAGCAGCGCCTACACCTTCCGCGATCTCACCGGCATCCTCGCCTTCAAGTTTCCCGGCTGCATCCACTGTGATAAGCATCTTCACTTTTCCATTCTCCCCCTTTATGAGGTTATCAATGGCGTCACCAGGCTTACCTACACTTCCACCGGGCCCCATAGCCTTTGTTACTATTACTCGTCTTCCCTCAAACTCTATCTCACCGGCTACCATTTCTTTGGCTATCTCCCTTGTAGGTGCACCATTGATGAGTTTGGCGGCCACTATTGGTCCAACGCTGTCCCCTATGGGTATTCCGTCTTTGAATGCCTGTAATGCAGCGCTGTAAGCCTCTATCTGCTGGATCAGCATGGGTAAGATCATGTGTATCTGCATAATGATGTACACGTTCATCGTCTTCTTACCCATCAAATAGTAATGACGAATAACCTTGTAGAAGATGTTAAGAGCTAGACTTGCCTCAAGTAGGTTCTCCAAGTTGTGTCTCTGAGCCTCAGTAGCCTCAGGAGCCATCTGCTCAACTTCTCTCTCGAAAGTGAACTCACGTACATTAATTATTTTACCAAGCTTCTGCACTACACCGGCGGGGTCCATGGCAACAGGCTCTATCATGAAGTGATCCATAAACCGCTCAACCTGTGGGGTGGGGTCCTTGGTTGGCTTACCGAATTTATTTATCGCCTCAATGGCGGTTTCCCTGCCTTTATCCCTAAATCGTTTAATCTTTCGGAGATGAGTCTCAATTTGGCGTAGCATGGTCATGGCCTGGATTTTCTGGGCGTAGAATAGGTATATGATGAATGCAAAACTGAACAGAGTTTGTAGTATCATCCCTATCTCGCTATCCTGCTGGAGTAATTGTCCAAGGAGTTGGAACATCAAATTCACTGCTGTTGGTACCCGGGCAAGGGTTATAAACTTTAGCTTAATTAATCAAAATAGTTATCAGATTAAGATAAGGGTATAATGCTCTAATTTTCGCAAGTTTTTTTAAACGGGCACCGCGTCTCTTTTCAGGATGTTCCGTTACGCAGTTAAGCGAATAATACGTGGAAAAGGGATGTTTCTTTCCCTATTTCTCAGCGTCGCCCTAGCTACTACACTGTTTGCAGGTATACTACAGGGAGCAGACGCTATCGGGGCTAGGAGTCTTGATCAGATATTTGACTCGGCGCCCTATGATATTATTGATGAGGCCAGCCATAAGAACATCACCAAGACACGTATACTCGATGTAGAGAACGTATTAGGCAGTATCGAAGGCGTTACAAGCATTAGTAAGTTTATCTGGGCACCTGTAAGGATGTATGAACCCGGGGTTAACGCAACGGTGGAGGGGGTTTATCTTATCGCCATCCCTGATGGTTCCAAATTCTATGATGGACTCAAGGGAGTTGAACAATTAGAGCGAGGTAAAATCTATTTTGACATTAGTTCGGCGCTCACAGAGGAGTACCTTGCGAATGGATCAGTCACTCTCAATATTAACACATACCTCTGGAAGAGCCCGCCCGGTTTCGAGGATAGACAGTTCACACTACCCATCGCTGACGCTGTCGCGGTGGAGGACACCACGTGGACCCTCTTTGTAGGTAGATATGATAGATATCTTCAAGGATTATTCAGCAAGAATGATCCAAGTCAGAGAAGACCAAGCTACAACCTCATCCTAATGAGCACCGACACCTATATGGATATTCAACACGAGATTTTCGCGGAGGATAGACGACCCACCGATGACCAGAATGGCGTCGCCTTGATCAGTCTTGACAGGGAAAACCTAGTGAATCCATGGGATATTACGAGCAGCAAGGAAGAGGTAGATAAGATATTTGAGGAGATTAACGCCAACGGCGCCGAGTACATGTACCTCCCTAGGAACTTTTTAGGCGAGATGCTTGACGCCATCACACAGAACTCAAATCAGATGAAGACAAGCACCATAGTGGTGAGCTTACCTGTATTCTTCACAGCATGGTACCTTGGTACCACCATCGCCGAGGTCGTTTTCGGTTTACGGAGAAGAGAAATTGGCTTATTATTAACCCGTGGACTGAACCCTAGGCAGGTTCTTAAAATGCTATTATTCGAAGGATTCATTGTATCCATATTAGCAGGTGTAGTGGGAATCATTGGCAGCAGCTTGGTACTACCCCTAGTTATTCAGGGTGTAAACCCAGTAGATATTTTACTGGCTATTAACCCGGTGACACTGACGTTTATATTCATATTCAGCACCGCACTTGCATTATTCTCGATAATTAGACCAGCCCAAGAAGCCGTTGATATCGATATCGTTGAAGCCCTCAGAGAGCATATAACCCAGGAAGAGGAAGACTTTGAGTTATTACCACCTTTGATCGCACTCTTATTGGGCACATACAGATTCGTTATGATATATTTCGGGGTAACCGTGGATCAGTTTAGACCCACAACCAGCAACTTGATAGTACAACTAATTTACTCCACTTGGTGGGGATCTGACTATTTGCTTAGCTTTATTGCTCCCATACTATTTTTCTGGGGGTTCACAAAGTTATTCGTGTATTATGTACCATGGTACAGAGTATTAAGTAAAATATCAGAACTGTTCGCAGGCGATGTAGCGAGTTACTCAACGCTAAGCTCCACTAGGAACCTGAAACGGACAGCTGCAACCACCTTCATGGTTGCCTTAATCGTAGGGTACAGTGTAACGGTTATTGGGAACGTAGCAACAAGTGAGGATTTTATCGAGAGCGCGGTTTATACATCGGTTGGAGCTGACGCCGCAGTCTGGCTATTTGAGGGGGAAGATGCATTATCGGTTCTTGAGAAGGTTAGAAAAGTTGATGGCGTAGAGAACGCCTCATTAGAGATATTGTTTACACCAGATACAAGTCTGGGAGCCATGCCTGTACGGGGCATAGACCCGCTAACGTGGCGGGAATCAGCGTACATGCCAGAAGATTTTATCGACGACGTCTCGGTCTTTGAAGCCATGAATAAAACGGATAATGGTGCTTTAATAGAGAGAGGCGCAGCAGAGGCCCTAGGACTGAGCGTCAATAATACGATGCTCATACAAACAGCTGCGAGAACCTATCAAGTTAGGATAGTGGGTTTCTTCGGTAAGGAGGCGGGGGAAAACTGGGTACCATCAAACCCTATGATGTATGTTAACGACATCTTCATGGAGCAAATCAAAGAGAGATACATTGACCAGAGAAGAGTCATAGCCAAACTGGAGCCCGGTGTAAATAATACAGAGATAAGAATCGCTCTAGGTGAAGTCGACCCGGATGTACAGAGAGTAGACCTCGCAGCAGTGAATCTAGAGAACGCCCTGAATAATGTGCTACTCTCCGGCCCTAAACAGATACAAGTACTGGGCACATACTTCGCTGGACTAGTCGCATCAGTCGGAATAATACTAATCATATCAACAATGATACGTAGCAGGATCAAAGAACTCACAATAATGGCTATCAGAGGATTCAGCCCAAGACAGATGGCTGCAACGCTACTAACGGAGAACCTAGGTATGGACCTTTTCGCAATCGGTCTAGGGTTATTCGTCGGAGTCTTTACGCTCTATGGTATCGTTAATCTATTTAATAATACACTGGCGTTTATATTCAGCTATAAAGTAGTGTTCCCAACAAAAGTAATCATACAGATTGGTGCAATAATTGGGCTCATAATAGTATCCACCATAATACCCATCGTGGTGGCTGTTAACAGAATATCCACGGAGCCGGATCTAAAACTGGAGGAATAAGAAAAATGAGTACACGAAACGCGGTCATAGTAAGAGATCTGATAAAGATATACAAGCTTGGCGAGATCGAAGTTCAGGCCCTGCGCGGCTTGAACGTAAACGTTCGTATAGGAGAGATGATATCCATCATCGGGCCAAGCGGAAGCGGAAAAACCACACTACTAAACATAATCGGAGGACTAGACAAAGCCACAGCAGGATCCGCCAAGGTCTTCGACGTTGATCTAACAAAAATGTCAACCACTGATCTGGTTAACTTCCGCCGCGAGACAGTGGGCCACGTCTTCCAGAACATGAACCTCATACCCACATTAACCGCTTCAGAGAATATTGAGCTACCCATGGCGGCGTTAGGGATAAAAGCTAACGAGAGGGAAAGACGCACTAAAGAGTTACTAGAAGTTGTTGGACTGCTTGATCGAAGAGACCACAAACCAGGGGAGTTAAGCGGCGGCGAACAGCAGAGAATAGCACTAGCTGCGGCCCTAGCAAATGATCCTCCACTGGTACTGGCAGACGAGCCAACCGGTGAACTGGACACTGAGAACGCGAGAATAGTCGTTGAGTATCTCCGCAAGATCAATAAAGAGATGGGAAAGACAGTAATCATGGTTACACACGACCCCAATATCGCGAGAATATCCGACAGGATACTGAGAATCCACGACGGAATAGTCCAAGCAGATGTTGCGGCGCTAAAGGAATCCAAGGGAAGCGTGGATTATACTGAACTTGTTCGTGCGAGGATAAGTGAGATAGAGGCCACCCTTGCGGGGCTGGATAGTCAATTCAAGCAGGAGATAATCACCGGGGATGAATACGTGTCTAAACAGACCAACTTGAAGAACACTCTCAAGGTTCTCAGAGAAGAACTGCACCGCATGGGCGTCGTTCACTAAACCCAATAACACCAGACCAGATCTTATTATTCTACACTAGATTAGACAGGTCCCCCTGTCCTATACTCTTAAAAAGAATGCATCAGAATAACAGAGTTAGCGAATCAAAATGGATACTGAAACCCGTTTCAAATTAGTCTCACAAAATCTACAGGAAATAATCACACGTGAAGAACTACGAGAACTATTAGAGACCAAAGAACATCCACGTGGATACGTCGGGTTCGAACCCAGTGGGATGATGCACGCAGGAACCGGTCTCATCGTGGGTAAGAAAATGAGAGACTATGCTGACGCGGGTTTTCACTTTATCATCTTCTTAGCGGACTGGCATGGCTGGATCAACAATAAGATGGGGGGAAAAATGGAGAACATCCGGGCTGCTGGAGAATACTTCAAAGACTGCTTCACAGCACTGGGACTACCGGAGGGAAAAGTAGAGTATCTCTGGACCAGCGACCTAGTAGACGGTAAAGACTACTGGGAAAAAGTTGTGAGGGTTATGAAGTCCACTAGCTTGAAGAGAATGCTTAGAGCCATGCCCATCATGGGACGCAGCGCAGACTCCGTAGACGTAGAATCAGCATGGGCCCTGTACCCTGCTCTCCAGACAAGCGACATATTCCAGATGGAGCTAGACGTAGCAGCAGCAGGAATGGATCAACGTAAAGTACATATGCTGGCCAGGGAAGCGGCGCCAAAACTAGGATTCGACCCACCTGTCTGTCTTCACAGCCCACTATTACCGAGCCTACAGGACACATCCATTGAAGGCAGCTTCGATGAAGACGAAGAGATCAATAAGAGCATCAGAGGTAAGATGAGTAAGAGCGTCGGAAAGGGAGCCATCTGGGTTAATGACTCACCCCAAGAGATTAAAGAGAAATACCATGACGCTTTCTGCCCAGAGAAATTAGTTAGGGGCAATCCGGTACTGGATCACGCCAGAATGCTGGTCTTTCCGCATCTCGGTGAGTTAAACATAGAGCGTCCAGATAAATTCGGTGGAGACATCAGCTTCGAAAACTTTGAGGAACTAGCTGATACATACTCAAAAGGCGATTTACATCCACTGGACTTAAAAAACGGTGTATCCGCATCAGTGATCAAACTATTAGAGCCTGTGCACGAGTACTTTGAGAAAAAACCGGAGAACTTGGAGAAAATGCGGGGACTAGAGATTACCCGTTAGAGCATTTTCTGGGCTAAATCCACTAGTCTCGAGCTGTAACCCCACTCGTTATCGTACCAAGCCACTACTTTTACCATATTATCGATGATCCTAGTCTCAAGGCTATCCACTATCGAACTGTATGAACAACCAATATAGTCTGTTGATACCAGAGGCTCATCACTGTAACCCAGAATACCTTTCATGGAGTCATCAGATGCCGCTTTATACGCTCTATTAACTTCGTCCACAGTTACATCTTTTTCCAGATTAACCACGAGATCAATCAAGCTTACATCAGGCACTGGTACCCTGAAAGCCATGGCGTCTAGTTTTCCATCCAACTCCGGCATAACATCTTTGAGGGCTTTCGCCGCCCCGGTGCTGGTGGGGATAATATTTATTGCCGCTGATCTAGCCCGTCGCATATCTTTGTGAGCTCTATCCAGAATCATCTGGGTTCCCGTATAACCGTGAATAGTGGACATAAAACCGTTAACGATGTTGAATTCATCATTGAGAACCTTCGCCACAGTAGCTAAACAATTAGTGGTACATGACGCATTACTCACTATATGATGTACACCAGAATCATATTTATCATCATTAACCCCCATAACAACGGTGATATCAGGGTTTTTCGCCGGAGCACTTATCAACACCTTCTTAGCTCCAGCGGTCAAGTGTTTTGACGCACTCTCCCTATCCCTGTAATAACCACTAGACTCTATAACAACATCAACATCAAGCTCCTTCCATGGAAGCCTCTCAGCGTCTGACTCATATAGAACTTTTACCTCCTGACCTTCAACAAAGAGACCATCGTCTCCAACCTCTACTTCATATGGAAACCTGCCGTGAACGCTATCATACTTTAAGAGATGCGCCAACTTCTCTGGATCCCCTCGGTTAACAGCAACGAATTCCAAGTCGAGCCCTCTCTCGAAGGCGGATCTGAACGCTAAGCGGCCTGTACGGCCAAAACCATTGATTGCAACACGTATACCCAAGTGTTAAGCCTCTCAAAAATACCACACATCAAACACTTAAAGCTAACCTTATTCGGGAACCTTTTTATTCCCCTAGACGACTTACAAAACTGCGTCAATAGACGCATCATCACTCTCACTAGTAGGGGAACCCTGTGAATATTGTTCTCCTGCAGATCATATAGAAAAAAGGATTAACGGGATTCCAAAAAACAGTACGCCCGGCAGGTCCCAATCAATTCTAGGGACCCCTGCGGTAAGGGTGATAGTAGAAAATAGAGAGGATCACAGTTGAAAGACACAGAGAAATTCGCAGGCGCAAAATATGTCATTAAAGCCTACTTCACCATCGAAGGCGTTGTCGAGAAACATGATGTGATCGGGGCTATTTTCGGGCAGACCGAGGGATTATTCCCTAAAGAGTTTGAGCTACGTGAACTCCAGAAATCAGGCAAGATCGGCAGGATCGATATTAACCTAAGATCATCCAAAGACATGACCAAGGGAGAGATTATCGCACCAAGCAGTCTTGACCGCGCTGAGACAGCTTTAATCGCTGCAGCCATGGAGACCGTGGACAGGGTAGGCCCATGTGAATCTAAGATAAACATAGAGAGTATAACCGATGTTCGTGTTGACAAGCGTAAACAGATCGTTGAGCGAGCAAAGGAACTTATGCGTGACTGGGTAGTCAAGGATGGGCAAGAGATAGAGCAACTCCTAGACGAGGTCCAGAAAGAGGACAAGAAAGTCAAAGCAGTACACTATGGGAGAGAAAGACTCACTGCAAGCCCCGATATCAGTAAGAGCGATGAGATAATTGTCGTTGAGGGAAGAGCAGACGTTAACAATCTAATTAAGAGCGGCGTCACCGGCGTCATCGCCATGGAGGGCGTCAAGGTCCCTAACACCATAAAGAACCTAGCCAATAAGAAAGAAGTAACAGCTTTCCTGGATGGAGACAGGGGAGGAGACCTGATACTACAAGAGTTGAAGCAGGTAGCACCCCCCACATATGTGGCAAGAGCCCCCAGGGGAAAAGAGGTTGAAGAACTTAGCCCTGAAGAGATCCAGAGCGCTCTGGATAAGAAGACCACACTCGAAGAAGGCATACCAAACGAGGTAGTTGAACTAACTAAGGAGCTTAAAGGAACACTTGAAGCGGTTCTCATCAAGAGCAATGGCGAGAAGGAGAAGAAGATACCTGTAAGCGAGCTCGTTGAGAAACTGAAAAACACCAGCAACGTTAAGACAGTTGTCTTTGATGGAATAGTGACGGGTCGCTTAATTGATACGGCTCGTGAGAAGAACATTGAAAACATCATAGGTGAACGCGTAGCCGAGGGAGTACGCATACCTCGCGGAGTAGAAGTACTCAGCTTTAAAGACCTTAACTAGTTTTTTTACCCATTTTTTCTTAATCTTCTACGGATAGCTGAGTCGTTTTTAGCCAATTGGTTGAACACGGTTCCAAGGGACTCGCTAGGAGCTAGTTCTCTTTTAATGTACACACCTGTTCGTCCAACTTTTTCTCTGCGTTTCAGTGTTCTTAGACGTTGATGAACTATTCTGGTATCTACTCCGAGTTTTTTTGCAACTATGCCCTCTATACCATGGATTGGAGTCTCTATGTGTCCAGCCTCTGTGGGTTCTATGAGAAGTAACTCTTTATTCACCCCAGGTACTCTGATCTCTCTGATTAGTTGATCATAATCGATTCTCCCAGCGAAGCCGGTGAAATCCTCCTCAGAGGGCCTTAAAGGGACTAGTGGGAAACTGTAGCTCCGCAGGTCATCGAGGTATATGTAGGCTTTCGCAGCGTAGCTAGGGGTAGCTTGTATTATCTCTCGTCTACTGTATCGGACACCATGAGATTCTAGGGTGGCTTCAATCAACGTGGGGCTGGGCGGTCGTGGAATATATATGTCTATGTCGCTGGTCTCAGTTACGTCTCCACGGGCTATACTGCCGTATACAATGCAATAAATATGGGCTTCAACTAGAGGCTGCATCATGGACTCTGACATAGTTCTAAGCCGAGATAATGTGCTCCAATGCTTCTCAGAGTAGGTGACGCTGTTCCCCTGCATATCTTTCATGGTGTTTTTCGGTCTCCTTATATTTTGAGGTTACCCACTACAGTGATCTATGTCACAAGAGACACTAACCCTAGGTCTGATTCTAATAGCCTGGACAGCGTTCTATTTTCTGGCGAAACAGTTCAAGCTGGAGGAGAAAGGCTGGGATATAGCACCCATGTATGCATTATACAAGTCTACCCGGCTTAACGAAGTGATAAAGCGTATAGCTAATATCACCCCCATGGGTTGGAAGACGCTAGGGAACATTGGAATAGCCGCCAGCGTGGGACAGGCCAGCTTCATCACATATATATTAGTGAAGAATATCTGGAGCTTTGTCTTCAAACCCGAGCAAGCTTCTCCAGTGCAGCCCCTGATACCCGGGGTAACAATAAGCGTAAATAGTCTACCATGGTTCCTGCTAGCAGCTGGTATAATCATACTGTCTCACGAGATCGGACACGGAGTTATGTGTATAGTTGAGGGTATACGCGTCAAGTCTGCGGCGGTTATGTTTGCTGTGATCACATTTGGTGGAGCAGTTGAGCCTAACGAGGAGGATATGGACGCTGCCTCCATATGGTCACGTATGAGGATTTACGCAGTGGGTAGCATTATTAATCTAATAACAGGTTTACTAACGATACCCGTATTTATTTTCATAGGGCAGAGCATGTCACCGCATCTCATCATGTTCTTTAACTGGATTTACTTTGTCTCAATAAACTTGGCTATGATGAATATGCTCCCTATCGGACCACTAGACGGAGGACAGATGTGGCGAGAGTTTACTCAGAGATTTGATAATGGGGCCATGCTTAGAACAGGTGCAACCTATGGCTTCATCGGTTTGATATTGTTGAATATATTTCTAAGCCTCTCACAGTTCGGGTTAGTACCGATATAAGGGATAAGACGTTAACAGTCTCGAAAACTTTGGAGGTATACGCACAATGTTTTTACCGGACACTTACAAGCTATAGGTGCAGCGTTAGGTAGGACCGGGGAGCTAGCCCTGCCTCATACCTCAAAAGGGATACATGGAGGGGTCAGTAACCTGCAACGGGATCGGAAGCGGATGTCGAAGGACTCGGCGCGCTCTGTCGATGTCCTGCCCAGGGGGGTCGGCGGTTGCACCGTGTACACCTGTAGGGGTGTAACTGGGCATTCGACGAGTGAACCTGGCCAGGCCCGGGAGGGAGCAACCTAAGCTCGAACGTTGGACGCTCCCTGGATATCGGGACGGAGGAGGGCTCCGTGACACCACGATGTCTCAATCCGTGAACAGAGTGGGAGCTAGCGCTGCACCCTTATTATCTTACCGGCATCCATTGTTAGACTGTTTGTAAAGTCCTCTGCAAGTGCCTCTAAGTGACTGATGACTATTACCTGGTCGAAGTGTTTAGATAGTTCTTCCCGTAGGAGCTGCATGAAGCCGTTACGACGCTGTACATCGAAGCCGCTTAAGGGTTCATCTAGGAATATGAATCCGGGTCTGGCGCCCCTGCTGCTTGGTATAGTGCTTATGGCGAATGCTAGTCGCAGGGCTAGGCTGAACTGGTCCTGCGTTGCCCCGCTAAAGACTCCTTTTCCACGCCAGGTTTTGGCTTGTTTATCGTATACCTCTATTCTGTAGTTTGTCTCGTCTATACGGGCCATATTGTATCGAGTGTCGGTTAATGTGGGTAGGAACTGCATCATGTTTTTCTCGACGTTTTGTTTTACGCTACCCATTATGCTGTCTCTGGTAGTGTCCAGTAATACAGTTGCTCGACGCATGGATTCTAGTCTGAACTTTTCCCGTATGGTTTCATCCTTGAGGGCTGGGTATTGTTCTTTGAGTTCTTTTGTTTTTTCTATGATTTTTTTGGATTCCTCTATGTCCTGGTTTCTTTCTTTTTCTTCCTGTCTCAGCTGCGCTGACTTGCTGACATTTTCCTCTCTTTCTTCGCTAAGTTTTGGTTCATCAGCTATAGTTATGCCCTGTTTTTCTAGTTCCACCAGTTTCTTTGTTTCCTGTTCTATTGTAGCGGTGAGTAGGTTGATCTCGTTGCTGGTCTCTGTGATCTGTTTCTTTACTTGTGGGCGTCGTTCCAGAGATTTTATGTAGCTGTTTTTCTGGGTTCTTAACCCGGTGAGTTTGTTATTTGCCTCCGTATGCTCTTTTCTTATTTTGTGCTCGTCTTCCAGGGATACATCTGTTTCTTTCTCTATTTTCGTTATTTGTTTTCTATATTGTTCTGCTTGTTCCTGTTGTTCCTCTTTTTCTTTCTGAATGGATTCAAGGGTTTCCGTTATGGACTCTAGTGACTCTGCTTTTTCTTTGAGACTGTTTTTCTCGACAGTGAGTCTGGTATATGTTTCTGTGTCTTCATTTATCCAAGCTCGTAGCTTGTTCACAGAGTCTGGTTCCATGAGTTTTAAGACTGATTTGTATTCTCTAGGCTGGTCTGGTAGCTGGTTGGATTCCATGATTATGGATTCCTCTAGGTTCTTCTGTTTCTCTCTCGTCTCTTTGAGCTTGGATTCGATTTCTTCTATGGCTGTATAATAATCCTGTATTCTGGCTCTATCGCCTAGCAGTTTCTCTCTCCGGGTTTGAATACTCTGGACTTGTTTCTCCAGTTCTCCAGGGTTATTGGAAGAGTACAGGTATCCGCCTATGGCTAAGGTTATGGCTCCAGCCGCTACCCCGATCCATATCGACGTGAATAAGGTATAGGCTAGTACCAGTAACCCTGCGGTGATGCCTACTATACCGACGGTCCTATATCTCTGAGCATGGTTTCTATCTTCCTGTACTTGGGTGATCTCTTCTTCCAGTCCTTTTATCCTGGACTCGCTGGTCTTTGATTCATCTAACTGTCCGCGGGTTGAAACTAATTCGTTAGATAACCTGTTTTCTTCTCTCTGTAAGCCTGTGTATTGATTGAAATAACTGGAAATGGTCTCGATCTTCTCAGAGGCTCTCCTAGTTTCCTTGTATTGTTTTAGCTCCTCGTTAATGGTGTCTATTTTCTTCTTGGCTTCTCTGGCTTCCATGTGGTTTTTCCGGTTTTCCTTTAACCGTATCTCGATGTTTTCTAGTTTGATTTCTATCTCTCGTAGTTTCTCATGTAGCTGGGATAAGCGTTGAAGGGTTTTTATCTGTTCATCTAGGTTCTCTAGTGTTTCTTCTGCTTCAGGTATTTTTTTCTCTATTTCCTCTAGCACGTTTTCAGCTTTTTTTATCTCTTCTAGTTGTTCTCTTAGTAGTTCGAGTTCGTCTTGTTTTCCCTTTTTCTTCGTCTTGTTTTCGTTGATCTTGTTCTGATGTTTCTTCATTTCCTGGATTATTTCCAGTTTTTCACGAAGCTTCTTCAGGATTCTCTCTACTTTTTCCCGTTCTTCACTTATCTTTGTTAATCGTTTCTCCGCTTCTTTCCTTTTCTTCTCGGCTTCTAGATGTTCTTCTCTTGCCTTTTCGGCGGCGTCCAGTTTTCTCTGGGTCTCAAGGTGTATTTTCTCCAGGCTGCTGCACTCGCTCTTTAAATCATCTCGGGCATCAATGAATGCCTCAAGGTTCAGGAGACTGCTCATTGCTTTGATGCGGTCCTGTTTACTTGCGGCTTCCAGTTTCCCCAGTTCCTTCTGTTCAACCAGACAGCTGTTTAGTAATGCGTCGCTGTCGATTCCATGGAGTATCTCGGATATCTCGTCGTTGACGTTTCTGTAACCGGTGGTTATTCTGGTTAGTTTTCCATCTTTTTCTCGTTTGTTGAGTAGGTGGATGTTGGTCTTGTCTCGTAGTAGTTCGCGTCTAACCTGGTACTGGGTGTCGTTTAGGCTGAAGTCTAGTTCTACTATGGCTTTGCTCTCACCGTAGCAGATGATATCATCGTTTCCAGCGTTTTTACTGGGTCTCAGGGGTTGACCGTATAGACCGTAGTGGATGGCTTCCATAAGGGTGCTCTTACCACTCTCGTTTCGTCCATGTACGAGTAGTCTTCCGTCGGGAAATTCAAGCCTGTCCTGTATGTCTAGTCGTTTGAAGCCGGTGGCTTTGAGAGATACCAGTTTGAACATTAATTCTCCCTCTCTTTTAGGTAGTACTTTATGGCGTAGGTCATGGCTTGTTGCCAGATCTTTTTATCCTCGCCTTCTGCGTTCTCGACTGCTTTCTGGGCTACTTCTTCCAGTTTTTTCCGTGGGTTTAATCCTTCTCCTGGTTTGAATTCTAATCCCTCTCCTGTGGGTCTGATCCTGTCTACCAGTTCAAAGTAGAAGTTTTGACTTGATCCAGTCTGGGTGATATCTGTGAAGTTGATCTTGGTGTATTTCTGGAAGGGCATCTCGCCTTCCAGCACTAGTTGTAGTAACCCGTTGGGGTTTGAGTGTTTGTTTATCTCTTCGTTGATGGAGTGGTTTATCTTATCATGCTCGGTGAAGCTTGTGTGGAGCTTTACCTGCTTCATGGGCTGGGACTCTACAGGTATGTATTCTAGTCTTATATCTTCCTCATAGTCAGCTACTATGAAGCCGGTGGATTTCTCCCATTCACCGAAGTCATAGTGCTCCGTGCCACCCGGGTATACTATGTGGCTGTCATTGATCTTTGTGGTTATGTGCTCGTGTATATGCCCCATGGCGTATAACTGGATGTGGTTATTTCTCTCGATGCTAGCTTTTCTTATCAATGGTTCCTCCCATATGGGGGGAGCGATATCCTCTATACTGTAGTGCAGTATGGCTATGTTCAGGTCAGCTCCAGCGGGTATGGTCTTTCCTTCAAGGGGATCTGTTTTTGGTGTTAGGTTCTTGTTATAGGACATTCCTGCTATGGAGACACTGATGTCACCTATTTGCTCCATTTTTTGCTCAAAGTTTGTCCTGTTCTCGAATACAGTTGCGAGTTCGGCTTCTCTTAGGAGTGCGTGGGGAGACAATCCTTCTCGTTCGCTGCTGGGTACCTCATGGTTTCCAGCCACTATGTAGGCGGATATATCTGCGTCTCGGAGTCGTTTGAAGCCATCTATTACGCTGGCTCTGGGAGGGTTCCTTGGGCTTAGTTGGTCAAATAGGTCTCCAGTGTTTATGTATAGGTCGGCTTTGTTTTTAATAGCGTATTCTATGGTCTTTCTCCAAGCTTTACCTATGGTTGCGCGTCGATCTGATAGTCTAGAGCCTAGTTTCTGGTTATAGAGGTTAAGGTGGTTGTCTCCGGTTATTACGATCCTTACCAATTTTACCACTTTGTATCGTATTCTTTATCCACAGCTTCCTCTGGCGCCATACGTTTATCCCGGTTATAGTCAGCGAGTGCTCGGCTCAGTGCTGCGTCCAAGTCTATGTCGCTTCCTCCTTCTCCGCTTTTCCTACCCGAAATCTTGACCATTGTGGGTATCTTGGTTAGTTCACCCACGACTACGGCTTCTCCCTTGTTTAAGCCCGGAAGGTCGTTGAACAGGTCCTCGCTAAGCCCCTCGCTGCTTCTGCGTACTGCGCTCATGTCCTCCGGGTTGGTAAGGCGCATGATAATCTGGCTGTTACACTGGCTGAGTACGTTACTGCTTATCTTTCCGGGTCTCTGGGTTACCACCATCTGGAATATGCCAAATTTTCTTCCTTCCGCAGCTATCTTCTCGATTATGTCCAAGCAAGCGGATTGTGCGTTAACCTGTGTCCCTGGTGCGAAGTTGTGAGCTTCCTCCAGCACCACGAATATGGGGTATTTTAATTGTCCTGTAACCGCGAGACTCCATAGATCTTCCAGCGTTTTTTGGACTATGTACTGTGATACGTGGCGCTGTAAACCAGCGAGGTCTATTACGCTCATGTGTTTTGGTTTCATGAGGTCATCTATGGGGATGCTCTGGCTCCCCCATACGCTGTAG
Organism: uncultured Candidatus Bathyarchaeia archaeon; assembly: GCA_964487465.1. GTDB lineage: Archaea > Thermoproteota > Bathyarchaeia > TCS64 > TCS64 > RBG-16-57-9. The sequence goes on along the minus strand of CAZAQI010000008.1, from coordinate 5,407 downwards.
GTCATGAGTCTTCTAATATAGTTGGATGCCCTCCCGGCTGCTTCGCGTCTCTGCCGATCCTCCTCGGCGAGTGCCATGTGACTGAGACGATCTACCAGCTGCTTTGGCCCATATGTGCCTTCCAGTGATTTGAGGGCGTCTGAGATGGCCCCTCTGATGTGGACCCAGCGGCTGCTGATTCCGGCTACCTCACAGATCTCGCTGTCTGTGAGTCTGCTGAAGTCTATGGTATAGTTTTCGGCTCCACCGATGTCTGTGTCGCTGTATCTTCTTCCCTTGATGCCCGGGGGGCGGTAGACGGATAAGTCGTCCGCAATTTCTGTGGGTTGCCCGTCCCCTGTTTTTTTCATCATCACGTAGTCGCTGTTAGGGTCCAAGACGATTATGGTGGCACCCAGAGGAAGCAAATTCTCCAGTATAAGGCCTACCAGATAGCTTTTACCGGCTCCTGTCTGAGCTATCACGGATACATGCTTCCTGAATCCGTTGGGGTCTATCTGTACTCTTACTTCCTCTCTCGTGATTAATCCCCCCACGGGGATTCCGTTACCCTTGTTTTTTGTAAAGAATCGTGACAGAAGATCTGAGGGGGCGATGTAGACTTTTTGGCCTGGTATGGCGGCGCTTCTAGGTACTACTACCTCGTTTCGCTCGTTGAGGTAGCCCAGTACCTTGGCTGTGCCGTAGACCTTTGTTGTAGCCGTGTAGCGGTCAATGAGTTTCTCCAGTTCATCGAGGCTGAGTCCCTCACCAAGTATATCACTGTAGTTGCTAATCCTGTTCACCTGGGCTAGTACGTTGACTTTTTTCACCCTGTCTCCAACACGTTCTTTTACGTCTGGTATAACTAGGTACTCGTGTCGTGGCGGGTAGCTGTCTAGATCGCTTATGAATCCAAAATTTCCTGTGTCTACTTCTCCTACTATATATCCTGCTTTATTCTCCATCATCTGCTGAACCTCCGTGTTGAGCGATCATATTCTATTGGTACACCCAGTTCCTCGCCTAGAACTGATTTATAGACTGTGTCAACTTCTTTTACCCCCAGTCTTACCTCCTTGTCCACTATGTATAGGAGGGCATTGTATACTTCTCTTCCACCAAAATCACTTGTGATCTGCCTTACTACTTGCTCTATTTTCTTTGACTCTATGAACTCGAATGGACGCACATCAGCGATTTTCTTCCTTGAACCGAGACTGCAAGCGGGGATATCGATCCTTAGAGGCTGAGCATGTGCATTTGGTATCAGGTGGAACATCACTATTGCTGGGCTATACGGAATATCCGAGATTACCTGCGTTGCCCAGTCTCTTCTTTGATTAGGTACGCTTTTGAAGTAGTTGGCCCGGTATTTCTCTGGGTTTTCTAATAGTTGATCAATCTGTTTGGCTATCGCGTAGTCACCCAGCATCAATGGAGTGGTGTAACCTGTTTCACCGTGTTTCCACGTGTAAAGTATCTCAACGTCCAGATAATCAGGCTCGGTTATGTTGGGGTAGCTGGTTCTGAGTAACGCGGTGGTTAGTACCCGGGTTTTGCTGAACTTGCTTACTCCTACTAACATGATGTTTCTTTTCTCGCATTCATTGTATAGTTTCTGCATAGCGTTCAGTAGCTCCAATGGTAGATGGTACCAACCGCTGAGGTGAAGCTCTTGGAGCAGGTGAGTAAACCTTCCGTAAAGGTTCCCGTCTATCAATACGATACTATTTGCTGGGATATCATCTAGGTTATCCAATACAATCTCTATCTCGATCAGGTCTCGCAATATTCTCTCGAATCCTGTGATCACATTATAGTCCCGGATTCCTTTGACCATCTCGAATCTCAGCTTGGGTTTATTATAGTTCCCTGTTCCCAGCATGAGGGCTCGTATGATGAAGAAGTCTATTCCATTGTTGAGTGTTCTTGAGGCGCTACTACTGTCTATACTGTATTCCTCTGTGAACACGTTATCCGGTATAGGTAATTCATTCCAGCGGTGTTCAAGCTCATCTTTGAGGGTTTCCTCTATCTTGGATTGTTTATCGTCTAACCCGAATAATTCCCTAAAACGGGATTTCTTCTGGTTTATCTCCTGGATGAATTCTCCTATGAACTTCAATAACTGGGTCTCCGTTTAACCTTCAATAGGATTTAGCGCTAATATAATGGTTTACTGAATAATCCGGGGTACGGGGGTGGCTGAAACTGGCTATCTGTGGGTTCTTGGCTTGTACTTTTTCTCCGAGTACTTACCAGTAAGCCTGACGTGTGTGCCTTTTCTGGTCACGGCTTGCTCTATGGCTTCATCCATTTCCTTGCATTTGGCTGCCCATTCACATTCCTGGCATTCAAACTCGAAGCCGTACATTCCAATGCATGGGGGTCTTGGTCCTTTTGGCATATAATGAGTTTCTATAAGCTTGAGGTATAAACTTTTTTGAAAAAAAGGCTAGTTGATTCTCCAGGCTGTCTCGATGAGGTCACTGATCTTGAAGGGGTAAAGGTCCGCTAGTTCATCTGCTTCATCTGGGGGTACACCTTCCTCTATGAGTCCTCGTTTGAATGTTTTCTTGGCTCTTTTATAGCTAAGGCTATAGTCCAGTGCCCAGCTGGGTACCCTTACCATCAACCCCATTATTGTGGGTAATGTTCTTAGGGCGGTCCAGGCGCTCAAGACTACTCCTCGTCTCGGTATCGGCGATGATTACCAAAGTTTGCCTCGCTCATCATGCCCTTCCAGTTGGTGACAGTCTGCATGTACTCACGGGTCATCTGCACGGCCTCGTCTTCCGGTATCCCATTCTCGATAAGGGTTTTCCTGAACTCAGCCACGCTCTTAGCCATGTCTTTAGCGTCCGATACAGTCTCCAAAATATATGCTACGTCCTCTGGGCTCTCAACTGGTTCTCTTCTATGTCGTTTTGGGTATTCATCCATTTTATTTCACAATAGTATATGGGGTGATCAGGTTACTTAGGTGATGTGTAAAAAAGTGATCACCTATTGATCATTGATAAATGGGGATTATGTTTATCTATAGCTATGTCGTCTACCGGAGAGTTTCTGGGTTATTTAAACCAGGTTTATGGATGGGTTGATGAGAACCTGATCAATATTATCACCACTGCGGTAATTATCGGTATAGTCCTGGTTGTTTATCGTGTAATAGTAAGTGAGGTTGATAGACTCAGGAAGCGTGAGTTATTAGATAGTAACACGGCTTTCCTTTTCCGGCGAATATCCAAGTGGACGGCTTACATCATCCTCGGTGTACTCATCTTTAACACACTGGGGATTAAGATTGATTTCTTCCTCGGGCTCTGGGTTCTCGCGGGAGGTACTATTGTGGGCTTTGCGTCTATGAGTACAATAGGTAACGCTTTGGCGGGGTTGATCATCATGGTGAGTCGCCCCTTCAAGATTAGGGATAGGCTATATTTCCAAGAACAGTTTGTCGTGGTGGAGGATATTGACCTCATCTACACTCGTATGAGGACCCTTGACAATGTGGTTATCTCAGTGCCTAATCAGATCCTCCTAGAGACAGCGGTAGCTAATCAGAGTGCTTACGATGTAGTTCGTAGACGTTGCACAGTTACTGTGGATTATAGTGAGAAACCCATGAATATCAGGGGTATTCTCCTTGTAGCTATCGGGAAGGTGGAGGAGGTTATTGATGAACCTGAGCCATATGTATGGATCACGGATTTCCCAAACTTTGCCATGGAGTACACCTTGTTTTATTATATCGCTGATACTCAGAGAAGCCAGGTGATTGACTCCGAGGTGCGGGAGGCAGTGGTAGAAGAGTTCGCGATTAACGGGATGGAGTTAAGTACACCTAACCTAGTGCGGTCAATGAAATAGGCTGTTGTTATTAAACAGATTATTTCTCATCCTTATTAATTTAAACCATTTAATTGAACTTTTTTTAGTTTTTTAGGTAATTTGCTTATATATGGTTTCAGATGTAGTTACTATATAAACAAATTACGTGTATCGTTAAAACAAACTGCTTCTCTGAACCATTTTTGCTTTAAATGAGTAATAGAATTAGTTATTTTATGGCTTAGATTTATGCAATCTGCCTAAGCGGCGAAACGGAGTAATGTAATATGCCAATATGCGCAATATGCGGAGTAGAATCCGACCAGATCACCAAGTGTAAGATGTGCGGCGAGAAATTCTGTCCTGACTGCGGTGAGCCAGATCAGAAGCTGTGTATCTACTGCCTCGATGATGAGGATGATGACTGGGACGACGAAGACGAAGATTGGGATGACGACGACTTGGATGAGTAGACCCCAATCATCTCTTTTTTAGAATCCATTATTAAACCATTATCCCCTTATTTTCTTATGCCTGATTAGCTAATGAGGGTGAATTATTTTGATTTACCGTATGGAATTAACTAAATTACTCCAGTCATCAAAAACCGCTACACAGAGGGTATTGACTGCTAGATATACTCTTGTGGAATAACAATCAAATTATAAATATATTGAAATCTTAAGTGGAGGGAGAGTATTCCGGTTTCTCAACAACTGAAAGGGATGTTTTACTCTACTCGTTCCAGTTTGAATACAACGGGTCTTAGCCCATCAGTGCAGCAGCTTACCATACTGCCTGGTTTGTTGATCCACCTAAAGTCCCCACCGAGTGCTAGATGGGCTACGTCTCTCTGTATATCGGCCCACGCCCAGGAACAGAACCCTTCAGGCATCTTAAGGTCCTTGCTGAGATAGGTCTTATCCATCTCTACTGCTTCACATACAGCGTCGACGTCCTCCGCTGCCAGTTCATCGAATACGTCGCCTGGTTTTAGCTTCGCGACCACGGTTATTTTTACATCAGTCATTTCTACCAGAAAAATCAGAACGATGGGGGTATAAAAGCTTCCTGAAACAGTTTCCCAAGTTAGGCACGTCAAGTACTGCATAGAATTTATAGGAATAGATCATATGGGGTGTTGCCCCGGACACCAGCTTCAAAAAGGTCTAGAAATAGGA
>CAZAQI010000008.1:0-400 GCA_964487465.1 uncultured Candidatus Bathyarchaeia archaeon | reverse complement strand
TATTGTTTGGGAACCTTCTCCCAGTTCTCCTCAGCCATTTCCAGGGGTACATCTACGCCCTCAGGTAACGGAGTCTCATAGGTTCCGCCCTTCAGACGTTCCTTGTGCTCCTCCTTAGCCTTCTCTAAGAGTTCAGGGTCTGTGAATAGGTCTAGGGCGCTTGCTGCCATGGTCTTGGCGGCGAATACGAGGCTCTTGTGACCGATGCTTGAGCCGGCGCATGCGACGAAAGCCCAGCTATGTCCCGGGGCACCCAGTACATTGCACGCGGTGCCGAACTCCACGGTGGGGGTTATCCATGAGATATCTCCCACGTCGCTGCTTCCGGCGCTGGTCTCACCCTCTCCGATGGGGTCTATGATATCCGTCATTAGGTCCACGTCACGATACTTCTCCGGAT
>CAZAQI010000007.1:0-39204 GCA_964487465.1 uncultured Candidatus Bathyarchaeia archaeon | reverse complement strand
CAACTAGGTCAAAGAGGATGTCTCTACAATACTTGGTTACATGTGTCTTCTCTAAGCCAATCTCCTTCATAGCCGCGTTTATCTTATCAAACCCAACTCGCTTAACAACCAGATCGGTGGCTGTGTTATCGCTGACAACCATCATCAGGTTAAGGAGATCACGGTAAGATACAGGCATACCCTCGCTGAGCTCTTTGAGGACGCCTGAACCTGGCACCTTATCGCGTTCACTCAATAATACTTGTTCATTCAGATCGATCTCATCCCTATCTACCTGTCTGAAGAACTCTGCTATTACCGGCACCTTGAAGACGCTTGCTGTGGGGAAAACCTTGTCCCCATTCAAGCAAGCGGACTCGCCTGTATCTAGGTGCTTCACCGAGACACCAAGTATACCATTGAAGTCTTCTGCTTCTTTCTGGATCTGCTCTAATAGACTCATATATTGATTTACAGGTTTGCAACCTATAACCCTTCTATATTAGCATACATATTAGTTAGTTTGATGGAATATGAATGAAGAATCAGTCTATGAAGCTGAAGTAGTCAGTATTAAGAAAAACTGCAGCGCAGGACACAAGGTGGGAGACAAATTCACTATAAATACCCACAAAACAGATGGTATCTGCGGCTACTGCTATCATGACATGTTCCCCACACTGATGAACATGTGTTACGGTGGACAGATACCGTGGATGAACAACGATGAATGGACCTACGAGTGCCCAGACAGGTACAATCTAGTGACATTCAAAGTAGTGAAAAAGAAGTAAAACTAGTGAAGTCTATCCGCTATTCTTCTCCCACTGGGGGTAGTCGCTAATCCACCCTCACCGGTCTCCTTGAGGCTATCAGGTAACGCTTCACCCACCTCGTGCATAGCCTCGATAACCTCATCCACAGGGATAATGCTCTTTATACCAGCTAGAGCTTGTTCAGCAGCCAAAATACCTTGCATCAGTGACCCAGCGTTTCTTTGAATACAAGGTATCTCAACCAGTCCAGCTACAGGGTCACACACGAGTCCCATCTGGTTGATTAATGATATGGCGACAGCGTGTCCAACCATTTCCGGGTTTCCTCCGGATAGCTCCACTAAGGCGCCAGCAGCCATAGCTGATGCAACACCACACTCTGCTTGGCATCCTCCCTCAGCGCCGGATATGGACGCGTTTATGGAGCAGACGATGCCTATACCGGCAGCGGTGAACAGACTGGATATTATTTCTTCATTTCTATAACCATGTTTTCCCTGTGCGAAAGTTAAGGCAGCGGGTACTATTCCACAGCTACCAGCCGTTGGACAAGCAACGATCTTCCCCATACATGCGTTTACCTCCGCTACTCCAAGAGCCATGGCAACCGCCTCAGATAATTCACTGCTAAGATAGACGGGCATTGATTCGTATAGTCTTTTAGCGTCTCCACCTGTTAACCCGCTGATGGACTTGTTCTCATTGGTTAATCCATGTTGGATTGCTTGGCTCATAACTGTCCAGCTAGTCCTCATCAGCCTCCACACTTCTTCAAGAGTTAGGTCTTCCTGTTCGGCCTCCATTTCCTGAACTATTTCTCCTATTCGCTTGTCATGTTTCTCGGCTAGTTCTATGAGTTCTTTTAAAGTTGAATAATTCATTTCAGATCCTCCTAGTATATGGGCGGTATAACCCGTACAATATCAGCGATTTTCTCCAGTTTCTCTATCGCCTCAGAAGGCAATGAGTGATCCATCTCCACAGCCATTATTGCCTGTCCACCGCGTCTTGTTCTGGTAACTTTCATAGAGGAGATATTTACATCGTACTCGGCTATGATGGTGGTTGACTTCGCGACTATCCCAGGCTTGTCCTTATGTATAGTGATTAACGTATCGTATTCACCGCTCAACTCAATCTCCAGACCATTAATCTCCACAACACTGATGGTTCCTCCACCCAGCGATGAAGCTGTGACAACGAGACTATTCCTATACACATCCTCCACTTCTAGACGGGCGGTATTAGGATGATAATCATCACCCAAGTCAACATTACGAAACTCTATCTCCATACCCTCCTCTTCAGCAATCTTAAGCGCACCCCTTATCCGCTCATCAGCAGGATCAAAACCTAGTAAACCAGCTGCTATCGCCTTATCTGTTCCATGACCTTTACCAGTGGATGCAAAAGAGCCGTGGAGACTCACCATCGCCTTTTTCACAGGTTTCTTTAGAAGAGCACTTGTTATCTGTCCCATTCTTACAGCTGCCGCTGTATGACTGCTACTGGGCCCAATCATGATTGGTCCTACGACCTCAAAGACACTATCTGCTTTCCCCAACTCTATCAAAGAAGTCAGATGGGTATGATTCTTAAATTATCTGAATAAAGATGCTACAGTCATCTGTACCGTTTCAAAAACATTTATAACCTGTCTAGTCTTCCAGCAATAAAATAAAGAGGACGATATTAGTGGAGCAGGAAAATAAAGGAATGTTCTGGTTTATCCAGGGAAACGTCAAGGTACTCATGATATGCAGGGTTCTCTGGAGCTGGAGCACAAGCATAATCTATCCCTTTTTCAGTCTATACATATTAGCACTAGGTGGAAGCAGCAAAGAAATTGGATTGATCAACAGTCTAGGGATCCTAGCGGGTATGGTTCTCTATCCCGTTGGAGGATACATTGCTGATAAAACCGGGCGTGTTAAACTCATAGGATACAGCACATTTCTCTACGCATTCGCCCATATTTTCTTCATAATCGCCCCCAGTTGGCAATGGATAGCAGTAGGCCAGTTCCTCAGTCAGCTATTACTCTTCTATATGCCCGCCATGAATGCGCTTCAAGCGGATAGCCTACCTCCCGGTGTGAGAGGAAAAGGATTTGCAGTCATGATGGCGGTACCTGGTGCAATCAGAGTAATCGCGCCTATAATGGGAGGATATATCATAGAATGGTATCAAAAGACCAGCCCCGTTAGCGATGCACAGGCCCTTGTAAACGCTGTAAGGGTCGCGTGGTCAGTAGCTTTCTTAACGGGGTTACTCGTAGCCTGGCTGAGGCTAAGGTATCTAGAGGAAACCATCACCGATGAGGAGGTTACTGGAGAAAAATTTAGCTTCATGGAGATCCCGCGCGCCATTATACCAGCATACAGAAGTATACTTGACAGCATAAAATGGATGAGCAGGAGTCTTAAGATCATTGTAATCATTGAGATGTTCACCAGTTTCTTCGTCGCCATGAGCGCTCCCTTCTACGTGGTTTATGCAACAAAGATTTTACATTTAACAGAGGCACAGTGGGGCACAGTCATGTTTGTAAGCGGCTTACTAGGTATAATACTAGCTTTCCCCCTAGGAAGCGCAGTAGACAAACTGGGGTCAAAAAGAATGATACTTATCGGTATGCTCTTAGCACCAATCATAGTATGGAGTTACCAGTATGCAGGTGGATTCCTAGGGGTAGTATTAATTTTATGCGGCTTAAGTGTAGCAAACACTATGATGATGCCGGCTTTCAGCACCATTATCGCTAACATCATCCCTCGTGCAAGACGTGGAAGACTATACAGTCTAATAGGGGAACGTGGAGTAATGATTAGCTTCGGTAACTTCTGGGGAGGAGGATTCCTTCTCTTCCCACCAGCAGCCATCGGAGCTTATGTTGGGGGTTGGGTCTATGACTTGAATCCTAACTACCCGTGGATAATAACCTCAATAGCTCTTATGGTGAGCTTTATCATGATCCTGTTATTCGTCAAGGAACCGGAAGAAGCTCAGCATTAGATAGCTGAGGAAAAATTTTTCATCATTATGTACCGTATACATTTTTTAAGAGTAGAGTGCAATGAGTGAGGCAGAAGATAAGAAAGGAATGTTCTGGTTTATCCAGGGAAACGTCAAGGCACTCATGATATGCAGGGTTCTCTGGAGTTGGAGCACAAGCATAGTTTATCCTTACTTCAGCTTTTACGTCATAGCCTTGGGAGGAGGAAGTAAAGAGATCGGGTTAATCAGCAGCCTCGGTATCTTGGCTGGAATGTTCCTATACCCTGTTGGGGGATTCCTAGCGGATAAAGCAGGCAGAGTGAAGCTCATAGGGTACAGTACAGTTTTCTATGCATTCGCTCACATCTTCTTCGTTATAGCTCCAAGCTAGCAATGGCTGGCTGTAGGACAGTTCCTTAGCCAGTTCCTGTTATTCTATGTCCCGGCGATGAATGCTCTCAGCAGTGACAGCCTTCCACCGGATGTACGAGGAAAAGGATTCGCGATAATGATGGCGGTACCTGGGGCGATAAGGATCCTCAGCCCATATATGGGAGGTTTACTCATCGATTACTTCCAAAATACCCTGGCGGTTAGGGAGGATATTGCATTAATACGAGCCGTTAAACTTGCCTGGAGTATCGCTTTCCTCACAGGGCTGCTTGTTGCTTATCTAAGATTAAGATACCTTGACGAGACGATTTCCGCTGATGAATCCGAGAGATATGGCTTAGAGGATGCCTTCGATGTGCTCAAGGAGTCATATAAGAGCATCTGGGAGAGCATAAAATAAATGGACAAGAGTCTACGGACAGTTGTTGTCATTGAAGTTATTGCCGCGTTCTTTGTAGCCTTGAGCGCACCATTCTGATCTGTTTATGCCCGTGAGATTGTCGGCATAACACATTCGGACTGGGAGACATCAACCTCATCAGTGGTGTAGTGGCATTGATCTTCGCGTTACCCATGGGACAAATAGTAGACATGTGGGGTGCAAAAAGAAGCGTATTAATTGAGATGCTTACCACACCTATAGTATTCTTCCTATACCAATACAGCACCAGTTTCTGGCATGTAGCACTCGCATTAATAATTATAGCCCTATGTAACAAGATTATGATACCCGGCTTCAGCACATTAATCGCCAACATGATACCCCGGGAAAGAAGAGGTAGGCTCTATAGTCTTCTAGGTGAGAGATGGGTAAGTATAAGCTGGGGTAACACCTGGGGAGGAGGATTCCTCATATTCCCTGCAGCAGCCGCTGGAGAATGGGCGGGTGGACAGATTTACGCCATAGACCCAAATCTTGTCTGGTAGATAACAAGCTTAGCATTACTGGTCTCAGCATTACTTGTAATATTCTTCGTAGATGAACCTGAGGAAGCCCAAATCTAATACATCCTTGTAATCGGTCCAGAAGAGAAAGCTTTAGTCGCTTCTCGGTGGCTTCAAATAAGGTATACAGTATAAGAATATCCATGAGATCCCTGGTATTAATCAGTCCTGACAGAAAAAACGTAGCAGAAGATATATCCAATGTACTAAGAGAGCATGCAGAGGTCAAGTATGTTAAAAGACCCTACTATGATCAACTGGAGAACGCCTACGCTGTACTCGTAGGAACAGAGCCCATAGACGCTGAGTACTTGGATAAAGCCCCTAATCTGAAGCTAGTTGCTAGGTTCGGTGTAGGATACGATTCTGTAGATGTAGAGGAATGTACTAAGAGGGGAATAACTGTAACTCACACGCCTGGTGTGCTGAGCAGTGGAGTAGCTGATCATACCTGGGCTCTGATCCTTGGATTCAACAGGCATATTCCGTTAGTGGATTCTTATACGAGAGAGAAATGGGCTAAACGTGAAGGATACATTCCCTTTGGGTGGGATACCGAGGGAAAAATTCTGGGGGTACTGGGATTAGGAAGGATAGGTTTAGAGGTCTTGAAACGTGCTCAGGGTTTCCCAGTTAAGACCATATACTATGATATTATTCGTAAAACTGAGATCGAGAAAGAGTACGGTGTGAAATATGTCTCATTGGAAGAGTTGCTTAGAAGAAGCGATATTCTGACCATACATACAGCCCTAACAGACTCCACTAAAGGCTTAATCGATGGAGAGGCTCTAAACAAGATGAAACCAGACGCACTAATAGTAAACACTAGCAGAGGACCAGTTATAGATGAAAAAGCCCTAATCAAGGCCCTGAAAGAGGGGAAAATTAAGGGAGCGGCACTGGATGTCTTTGAGGAAGAGCCTATTCCACCGGACAACCCATTACTTGGTATGGATAACGTGGTGCTCTCACCACATTGTGCTTCAGCTACATGGGAGACTCGTAGGAAGATGGCTATACGCTCTGTGGGAAATGTGAAAGATTTCCTAATGGGAAAAAGACCACCGAATATTGTCCCTGAACAAAGAGATATCTCACTCTAGGGGATTTATTCTTTAATATCACTAGGGTTAGCATAGTCTGATATGACTGCGCTGCAGGGTAATCTCGTGGTTATGGCTGTATGCTACTTGTATATTATCGTGGTTATTCTGGTAGCAAGTTATCTTAAACGAGGTATACTTAGCCCTGTAGCCAGTAGAAAATTCCTACACTCCATGATAGGAAACCTTCCATTAATCATGCCATTCTTCACTCAGAGCATATTCCCATTCCTAGTAGCCAGCCCGTTTATCATAATAACATTCCTTGCAACACCATACAGCCCAACGCCTTGGCTTAGCAAGAAGCTAAGCGGCTTAACCGATATCACAGGAGAGGGACACCACACTGGGCTTGTTCTCTATGCAATAAGCTACACTATTCTCGCGTATCTATATGGAATTAAACCGTACATTGTAGCGGCAGGCATATTCCCTATGGCTTATGGAGATAGCTCCGCTGCTATACTTGGAATGAGATATGGGTATAGACGTGTAGGTGGTAAAAGTCTTGAGGGCAGTAGTGGTATGTTCCTAGGTAGTCTCATCAGTCTACTTGCGGGGATGATGTATTTCTCATCGATTTACGGATTCAGTATATCAGCTCAGATCATACCAATAATACTGGTGGCTATAGTAACAACAGTCATCGAGTTCCTATGCCCAAGTGGTTTAGATAACCTTGCGGTTCCAATACTCGGTGCTGCTACATTCATATTAGCTGGAGGAGGGGCCTAGTGCTCATAGTATTCGATGGATTAGATGGATCAGGTAAGAGCACACAAGCACTGCTACTATGCAGGTATCTAGAAAAACTAGGTAGGACCTGGATTCTTAGGGCTCACCCATCCGGCGATAATTTTTTCGGAAAGAAAAGCAGAGAATACCTGCTCATGGAAGGAAAAAAGGCTAGAGTCTCGGCTAGTTTATTTTATCTACTTGATGTGGTTCGCTCAATCCTGTTTTATCACTGGAGAAGAGTCGATTATGTGGTGTTTGTAAGATATTTGATGGGCACGGCGTATTTACCCAAGGCCATCTATAAACTTGGGTATCTATTCTTCCTGAAAATTGTACCAAGAAGCCCATACATGTTCTTTATAGACACTAACCCAACAGAAGCGCATAATAGGATAGAGGAAAACAGAACTAGGAAGGAAATGTTCGAGAGTCTGGAGAAACTCAATAAAACTTACAGCAAGATTACTGCTCTAGCAAGTAGACCTGAGTGGGTAACACTAGATGGAGATAAACAAAGTGAAGACATTCATAAAGAAGTTAGGCACGCTCTGGCTCTTTAAGACCAGCAACCAAGATAGTTATGATTAAGATCACGGCGATTTGAACATACATTGGCGCATAAAACCCATAGTTCCCATAGAGTAACCCAGCAACCCAAGCAGCTGGAAGACTGCCTATCTTACCATATGCATCAACTTTCCCAAAAACAGTGCTTCGTTTCTCGGGTTTAACGGTCTCAGTGATGTAACTAGTGTAGGATGGCATCCAGAAACCGATGTCAACAGCTGAGAAGGCGTAGAAGAAGATAAAATGCTCTATCCTCTCCGAAAAGAGGAACCCTATGGGAGTTACTAAAGCCATAGCCATACTCATTAGAAGTCCTTTCCTTCTACCTATCTTATCCACGAGTTTCCCAAGCGGGATAGAACCTACAGCCCATGTGAGATTGAAGGCAGTTGAGAGAACCCCAAGCTGTACTGTGGTGAACCCAAAGCCCTCACTGAGAGCCCCGTATAGCAGACTATAAGCAACCGTATAGCTGAACCCCATGCTCAATAATGCTAGATATAGTCTTACCAAAGGTTTCTCGGGTACAAAGGAATGTTTTAGTCGTTCACGTATAGTTTTCTTCTCATTGGAGTCTTCTTTTTTCTCAAGAGTCTCTTTTAGATACCTGATACATACAAGTGCTCCCAGAGTATCTCCTACCACCATTAGGAGAAAAATGGGGGTATAACCCAATCTTAACGCTATGTAGCCGCCTAAGGTAGCCACGATTGTGCTGGTTCCCTGGGCTATAGTAACTAGGGTGCTTAAAGCGGTGGCTCTCTGGGTGCTATCAACTGACTCGGTTATTAGGGCGTTTCTAGCCGGGTTCCCCATCATGAACATTGCGGTAAGGCCCATGAAAAACCCGAAGCAGAGAAAAGCCCAGAAGCTATCAGATAGGAGTAAAAACAGGATGGATACTATCCTAGATATAATGGTGACTATGATTACAGGTTTTCTCCCATATTTGTCACTGATAAATCCCCAGAAGAATAACCCCAACCCTGTACTGATATTAATCATTGTCTGAACAACTCCAAGTTGGGGCAGGGTTACACCTGTACTCAGTATATACGGCTGCCAGATAACATAGAACATACCTAGACCTATCTGACCCAGAAGGGTCTGGACAGCAAGGATACGAATGTTACCCTCTAAGGCTAGGAACTTGGTTACACGCTCCAATAAAACCGAAACTGTAAACGGTGTTCTGTGATAAAAAATAAGCGGAATTAGAGATGTTTGACGAATAAGTCTATGTTGTGTTTAACCTCCGGCACATCGTACATGCCTATGTTCCATGCATCGATGAAATCCTTGAATTGGAGACACCATTCTATCACCTGGTCGCCTCTATCCCTGAGCCGCCCCGCATTCAACAGTTTAATGATATAAACACCTCGTCCATCTTCTTTCAATGCTCTGATGGATTCAATTCTCTCCTCAAGGGTACCATCATCCATTACGGCCCCAGCCTTATTCAGTGTCGTGCATACTACATCGATCTCGGGTACCTCCAAGACTTGCTGCAACACCTTTGTACTATGTGTGCTTAAACCGGTTGCGCGGATTATGCCTGATTCTTTTGCCTCTAGCCAGGCATCCAGCGCACCCATGCGCTCATCTAGTGTCCCGGAATAGTATGGTTTATCCAAAGCATCTTTCCTATTCATGGGCTCTGATGGAACTACGTGGAGAAACATAATGTCAACATAATCTGTACCAAGTGATTCCCTGCTGTAATCCAGTGCCTTCCAGCCATCCTCCTCAGAGAGGGCATTGGACTTGTCTGCAATAACCACATTTTCTCGGTCAACAAGCTTCAACCCCTCCGCTACGTGGGGGTGGGTTCCATAGTCATCGCTGGTATCCCAGGTGTTCACCCCCAGTTCCAGTGATTTCTTGAGTATATCTGCTGCCTCTTCAGGGCTTTTATCTCCCTGTGTACGATTTCCATCTGGTCCTTTCTTGAAGTTGAATGGCTCAGTACCATAGATTAGCCGTGATACCTTGACCTTTGTTGAGCCTAGTCTGATTTTCTGCATTATTCTCACCTATTAGTACCAGACGGGATTATTTATCCTACCTTAGCGGTGGAGATAAAAGACATGTTAAGTATTCAAGAATACTTTGATTAAGGTTAAACCATTACCACGGAGAAGCACCACGAGTATACCTCCTATAATAGTTGTACGTCATGGAGAAGCTGAACACCTTGTTTCAGATATAACTGGGGGCTGGTCTGATACATTGCTCACTGAGTTAGGGCATAAGCAGGCTATGAGATCAGCTGAATATCTCCATACATTGATCGGGGATCAAGAAGTTGAGATACACGCCAGTGACCTGTTAAGGGCGGTTCAGACAGCCCAGCCTTTCGGGGAACTGGTCTGTGAAGAAATAGCGAAACATCGAGAGCTACGAGAGATAAATAATGGAGTAGCAACCGGGAAACGTAGTAGTGAGGTGGAGCATCTCTATAATCCTCCATGTGATCCAATCCTTGACTGGTGTCCGTACCCTGAAGCGGAGACTTGGAGTAGTTTTTACAACCGGGTGAGCGTATTCATGGATCGATTAATCCGCGATCACGAGAAAATAAAGGTAATATTTGCTCATGGGGGTACGGTTCATCACATAGTATCATGGTGGTTAGACCTTGAGCCAGAGCATATGGCTAGATGTGGCTTTGGTGTGGCGCCAACCGGGATAACAGTATTAACGAAATCGGTGTTCAGTGAACAGGTGATAGAGCGCTTGAATGATACATTTCACCTAAAGGAGATGGGATATTATTACCCGCTCCCAATCTTCGATGCTTAATAGTTACTGAAGTGAGCGTGAGCGATCCTGTAGTTCATCATCGAGAAATATTTCCCTCACACGGTCAAGGTTGTAGTTGTTCCATATTTCTACTCATTCATCAACTAATCTTTCACTGAAATCCAATGTAATCAAAAATAGATAAAGGATTGACGATTTATAATAACCAAAAAAGGTTATCCGGGTCCATACATGCCGGGGCCGCCTATACCTACTCCAAGTAAAGCTAGTGCAAATACGGCTACAACCAGTATCACAACCATCAAAACTGAGACAATTGCAGCTTGAACCCATCCAGTCTCATAATACTGCTTAACAAGATATAGATACGCGACAAGCTGTACCAAACCTGCTATCTCACCGCCTATAAACGCAGATATTACAGCGTTTATTACTGCTCCCAATATTGTGATCCAGACAGCGTCCATGAATTTCGCTTTTTCGGAGCCAACGATGAACCTACCAGCTAGCCAGAGAGCCGGAGCCTGTACAAAGATGCCCACCAATACTAATCCGATTATGTTACTGTACTGCATAGAAAACATCATAATTAAGAAATTAAAGAAGTTTACCATAAGCAACCCATATATTACCTAAGCCACAATCTTTACCAAATTGAAAAAAATACTTCTCACAGGATACGAACCGTTTCTGGACTTTGAGAGCAACCCCAGTATTGAGGCGTGTAGGGTAATTGAAGACAACACATACAATGGCTACAAGGTTGTTGTTGAAGAATTACCCATGAGATATAAGGAGATTAGAAACCTAGTAGAGTATTTTATTGATGAACACCAGCCATCAGTGGTAATAGCCACAGGGGTCTCCAGTATGGCCCCGGATATATGTGTGGAACGTGTAGCCATTAACATCGGCAGCGCTGATGGGGGACCTAGTTTCGGGTTTGATAAACTTGATCAGGTGCTTAACCCGGATGGCCCAGCAGCGTACTGGTCAACACTACCCATAAGGAACATAGTGGATGAGATTAACGCGGTTGGAATACCCGCACGGATAAGTAATAGCGCCGGTACTCAGGGATGTAATCTAGTTTTCTATCATCTATTAAATTACATAAATTCGAAGAATCTGGAAACACTAGCTGGCTTCATTCATGTGCCAAGGTTACCTGAAAACGCTGTCGGATCAAGGAACCCCTCAATGAATCTCTCTGACTCAGCGAAAGCCCTTGAAATAGCTGTTAAAGTAACAGCATCTAGCCTCTAAAGGTAACATCTTATTATCTCCAACTCTTAATTCTTCATGTGCGGATGGATCACCTTCGAAGATCAGTTGCTATACTTGGTTTTGGGTTAATTTCAGCATATTTCGCTATGTTTAACCTAAATCTGAGCAACGTCTGGGTATACATATATCTCAAGATAATCAGCTTCGGGTTGATCCCCATCACTATCTGTTTCAGTTGGCTTTATTTATGGAGAAACGAGCCGGAGCCATTTCAGTTTCTAAGCTACTATAATAGTATCACACAAGGCTTATTCATAATACTCAATATTGTAAGAGTTCCACCTAAGAGAATGGGTTTCTTCGGGTTAGTCTACATTCTGCTATCTATAGTTCTAATAGGAATTTATCTAACAGACTGGGCCAAGTCAAAGATGGGTTTCTTCATAACAGGGGGACTAATACTATTGAACGTAGTATTCGCATTCGGGTTAGTGATGACCACTTTTGAACACATACATCCCATATTTATCGACGCTGGCCCCAGTATGGTGGCTGTAAGCGACTTCATCACTGAGATTAGTATAATGGGAGCCCTCCTCACAGCGAGTAGCCAACTATACTGGCATGAGATCCTGAAGAAACGTCGAGAACAGGAGATAATTGAGCGAATATTCGCTGAGCTGGAAGCTGAGGACGTTTAATATAATGTGAAGAAACACGATACTCAATTGGATCAATTGAAGATATAGTTAAACCATATTTTAGAAAGAGGCTCATTAATTGAAGAAAAGATAATTTTCGGGGTAATACTAAACAAGTCAATACGAAGATCATTCTTAGTTTTAGAGTTAATACCTATAATGAATTTCACTAAAGGTATTGTAGTATCGGCTTGGGGTATTCTCGTTTGAGTTTCTCATATTCCTTGCAAAGATACCATAGGATCATAATACCGATCCCCCAGAATGCTAAGGTTGTGGATAAATCCAAGTAATAAGGTGGTATACCGTCACTAGGTGCAAAATCTGGCCACCTAAACCTGTATAGCCAGAGATGTACCACGTAGAAGAAAAGGGGGTTACGGCCTATCGTTAAGACAGCTGAGATCAGTCTGTGATCTAGTAGCCCTCTTTCCTCGAGTATAATGCCTATGCCCAGCATAAAGCACATGCCGCCGAGGGTCCAGAGTAAAAAGGCTAGACTGGGAGGATATTTACTTACATATAACCAGTCTATCAGAGTGTTACCCCTTCTTGGGATAAGGTTTCCATAGCCATTTAGATACCGGACAAGAAAGAAAACAAAGATTGAACCAGCACATGTGAAGAGTAATGGTTTCTTTAATGCCCTTATCTCCTCAACACTCTTAGACTCTACATAGTTCCCGAAGGTCCACCCTATACTCATAACACCAATCCATGGAATTATAGGGTAAAGGCCAAAGTATGGCCATCGCTCAAAATTTGGTTCATGGAGTATAACCCTGAGATACCAGCCCCAGTTTGGCCGAGTAGGAATAAAACTAAGATCAAGGAAACTATGATTCAAAACAATTAGCACACCAGCAACCAGAATTAGTCTGGTAGATAATTTCCTAGCGAAGCTAAAAATGATTAAACATACCCCTATGCAGGCGATAACCCCGAAATATGTCCAAGGGAGACTGAAAGCTGGAGAGACGAAAGCAGCCTCAAGAAAAAGCAGCACTAATCCACGTTTAATCAAGTGCAGGGTCACTTCTTTCTCGGATTGGCCTCTGCGGAGTCGCCTACTTGTTGAGATGGCAAGTACAGTACCGGCTAGAAAGATGAATGTAGGGGCACAATAATGGGTAATGAATCTTAGTAGAAACCAAGTTGTATTGATGAAGGGGTGTGCCCGTCCAAGTATTCCTTCTCCGCCATGATGATACTGATTCCAGAAACCTGAAACATGATCCCACGCCATGATTATCATTACGAGCCCACGTGCAAAGTCAAGAAACTCAAATCGACCAAATTGTTTCCCTATTTTTTCCACCATGGCTTAAGTTACTACCCCAGTATTCATATGAAGACACTACCAATATTTACAGTCTTAACCACTTAAGAGATATTCAAGAAAGTAACCTGATAGTTAGATATGCTCTTTTCTGAAAACATAATAGGTTATTGAATGGAAATGAAAAAACAAAAAACAATGAAAATTAATTATGAGTCTCCCTGTGTGGAAGGAAAACAATGGCAATCAATGATTGACATCTAACCCAGGGAGACTCAACGAGGATGATTAGCGCCGTTTTTAAACCTTTATCTTGCGACAAAGGTCAGTCAATAGAATAATTATCAATAAAGTAATGATGTAAAAGTAGAAATCAGCTTTTAAACACTATTTCACCATTAACCACAGTTATCAAGGTCTCTACCTTATTCAAATCATCATGGTCAATGGTTAAGGGATCCCTGTCAACAACCACTAGATCAGCTAATTTACCTGTCTCTATTGTTCCCTTAATCTCCTCCTCCCAAGCAGCATAAGCACCATCAATAGAGTAAGCCTTGATAGCCTCAACGGGAGTCACCCCCTCTGGTGAATACAGGACTTGTCCACTACTTGTTTTTCTTGTTACCATACTATAGATGCCTAGCCAAGGATTGGGGTCACATATACTTGCATCACTGTGCCCTGGAGCTGGTATTCCTTTATCGATGAGGCTTCTGTGAGGCCACATGTATCTCATAGCTTCCTCGCCCCTGTTCTGCTTGTACGCGTCCCCCAAGTCATGTAGGAAGGCTGTTGCTGACGCGTCGATCACCCCTAGTTCTAGTAGTCTTTCCTGTATAGAAGGGGTAACATAGCAACAGTGCTCTATCCTGTGTCTATGGTCATCTCTAGGCTGTCTCTTTAATGCATCCTCGATAGCGTCTAGAGATCTGTCGATGCCCCTGTCCCCGACACCGTCCAACCCTACCCTGATACCTGCTTTATGAGCCTGCCAGACTCTCTCAGTAATATCATCCTGATCATAAAGGAGAATACCTGTGTTATCCGGTTCGCCTACATAGGGTTCATAGTAAGCAGCGGTTCTTCCACTAGTGCTTGTATCAAAAACCCATTCAGCCTCTGTGATCTTAAGCCATTCATCACCGAAAGGTGTCTCTATGCCCGCAGCTATGGCACCTTCCACCATTCCCTCGTCTCTACCACTCAGATGGACTGCAACCCTGATCTTGAGTTTTCCATCCCTTTTTAAGGCCTGCATTGATTTGAACTCGATTGGACTTACCATGCTGGCATGAATACTTGTTAACCCCAGCTTCAAGCACTCATCAAACACCATCTCCAAGCCCTTATAGAACTCTTCGAAACTATATGGTGGCATCTTGTGATAAACTAGGTCTTTCGCTGATTCACGAAGTAACCCAGTTAGCTCCCCGTTTTCATCATGTTCTATCTTGCCGTGATGGGGATCAGGTGTATCCTTGGTAATGCCTGCTTTTTCCAAGGCTAGAGTGTTGGCTACTCCATTATGACCGTCTCTTCTCTGAATATATAATGGATTATCCGGAGCCACCTCGTCTAGTTCCTCTAGGGTAGGATATCTACCCATCTTGACATCATCCATCCTGTAACCTAGAATCCAGTTGCCTTCAGGAGTCTCATCCACTTTCTTCTCGACAGCTTGAAGCATCTCTTCTACGGATTCAAAATCAGGTCCGCAAGCAACGCCTCTTACAAGATAAGCGCCCCAGCTACCCCCCGGATGCATGTGACTATCTATTAACCCGGGGAGAAGTGTTTTCCCATCTAGGTTGACGACTTTCGTTCTGTTACCAATTGTTTCTTCTATGAAAGGGTCTTTACCTACTCTGAGGATTTTACCATCTTTAACCGATACTGCCTCTTGAATATCATTATCATCATTAAGGGTGATTACTTTACCGTTTATGAACGCCAGATCAGCGCATAAATCATCTGGGATAGTCATAGGGGTTAGATATGTTATGGATTTATAGAATTTCTTCTCCCCTGAAGAGATTCTGTAATTTGATTATTAGCTTTCTATTCAGCTCTAGGTTATACTGTAGCGACATATATGAATCAAAACTCTGGGTAGAGTCATCTGGAAGATCAGATATATTGAATTCCTCCCTATCCATCTCGCTGATAGCCATATCCTCTAACACAAGCTTGGTCAAGTGACGCATCTCATCATCGTTTAAAATGAGAGCATATCTATCTAGGCTCTTTCTCCAATCTCCAGTTTTTTTACGTTCAATCATCCGAGAAACTGTTTCTGAGACCAGATTGAACAACTTGATCTCTTCCTCAAGGAAAGGTCCTTTGAAAGCCTCTGGTTTCTCCTCAACGTATCCTACTGTGAGCCTGCCCACAACGAGACCATAGCTTTGAATCATGGCACTGTAACTCTGAGAAGGAGTCGTGTATCCCTTCGAGGCATACACATGATTCTCGACGGTTAATCTTACAACAGTTACATCGGGGTACGGAGTTGAATCGGTTAAGAGATTAACTATCAGGTTTAATATATCATCTAGGGATAGATCCTGGTTTTCCCGTAGTTTACTAATCCGGTATAAGCAGTCAAGTTCTCTGATCCTGAGCTGGTAATGATAAAGTAGTTTTTTCTGCTCTCTTTCAAGCTCCTTTCTCCTATCCTCTTCCTCCAATCGGGCAAGGGCTATGCCTATGCTTTCTCCGATACCCTCGAGATAGGTAATCAGGTCCTCCGAGAATTTACCCTGAGTTTTATCGTTCAACTGAAGGAGACCGATAACCCCCTCAGAGCTTTTTAACGGGATTAATGCTACTGAGAGATATCCCTCTGTGTTACACACGTTTCTGGTCTCTCCAAGATCCTCTATTGTCGCTGATTCCAGTAACGTATTGGTATTATTGGTCCAGAAGCTCCCACCTGTAAAGAAAGGAAAATCGGGATCCGTGTTCTCCATAAGCACTCTTCCACACATGCATGCAAGCTGTGGCACGTCATCAATAATTTCGTTACATAGTGAGTCCTCCATCTCAATGTGAGTATCACTGAACCCGTCGAAAAAATAGTAAGGATAATCCCCGTCATCTTCAAGACGTATCGCTGTAGCGGATACATCTAAAAAATCTTTAATCTCCTTTAATATCCGATCAATTGCTTCAAACTGTGTCTCTGCTCGGTTCAAAAGTTGAAATATGCTTAACGCTAATCGTTCAAGATTTGTGTCTTTTCCGTCTTTTGATCTGAGCAAGGTGCCTCACTTATGGGATATTCTTGTCTATGATTATTGGGGATCGTATAGATAAAATAATGGTATCTTTACGGAATGACTGATAGAGGTTCATCCCCCTCTGCAAGAAATCTTGCATTAGAAATTAGTCTATAAGTGTAGTTTCCTGGTTCAGTTAAACTGAAGGGGAAGATATATTGACCTGTTGAATCGGGTGGGATCTTTACATTCTTGGTGATATTCGTCTCTATTTTGTCATCCTTGAGTATGCTACATGTCACGTTTTCTACTAGACTATGTAAACGCATTGGGTTTCTGAACTCAACTAGAACATATCCCGCCTCATTTAGCTTTAGAGTCGATATGGATTCCTCGGTATAACTTCTCCAAACCGAATCCACATAATCAAGCCTAGGGGAACTAACAAGGGGATAACGGGTTACGGTATATGGAAGCCAAGTATCTAAAAAGAGAAGGTGCACATGGACTCTCCCCTGAAATATTACTTTAACCTCCCCACCATGGGCCTTGGAGGATTCCTCCACGAGCCTTCTAAATTCTTTATGGTCTTCTAGATCTAGTCTAAATGATCGTTTAGTATAGCTGATATAGCTTATTTTTTGTTTATCGAAATTATAATGCGCTTTTTCTACGAGGTTATCCTCTATGTACATGTTTAGTTCCATGTCTGAGGCTTCGGGCTGGTTTACCACAACGGGGCTGACAGTCAAACCAATAAGCCATCTATTTACATAATCTGGGGTGCTGGTTACAATATCTGCAGCGTTATTTGCATCAGGGGAAGTTATTATCAAGCCAATTTCAAGATTTGGATCCCCACCTTCAATTAAGTCTAGGATGTAACTAGATAGCTCCTCTTCAGAGATCTCGAAGAGTATCTTTAGCTCAGTCATCTCCTGATAACTAGCATAATAATTGCCAATTTCACGTCCACCTACGACTGAGATGAATAGTAGAATGAGGGTTAAGACCCCCATGATTTCATCCCGTTTAATAGGTTTCGACTTGGTCATCAAAAGGGTCTAGTATCCGTATCATATTATGATTACTAAGAACGTTTTTGGTAAATCTTTAAAATACACCCAAGGATTATGTGAAAAAGTCAGAGGCTACAACATGAAGTCAATGCATCATAACGGCGTCATGGTGCCCCCAAATTATGAAGCAAAAGGGCTATCCGTAAAAATAAAGGGCGAATGGCATGAACTAACACCTGAAGAAGAAGAAAGGGTAGTCGCTTGGGCAGCAAAAATAGGGACCCCATACGTTGAAGACCCTGTTTTCGCCTGGAACTTTCACGGCGATCTCAGTGAGTTAATGGTGATGGAGGTAAAACCTGATGATATTGATTACACCCCGATACACGAGATGATTGTAGCCGAGCGCAAACGCAAGAAAAATCTCAGCAGGGAAGAAAAGAAGAAACGCCGCGAAGAGCGAAAAAGGATTCGTGAGGCTAACAAAGAGAAATACGGCTGGGCAACTATTGACGGGGAGAAATGTGAACTTGGCAACTATATGGTGGAACCCAGTAGCATATTCATGGGAAGAGGGAAACACCCCCTCAGAGGAAAATGGAAAGAGGGACCAACTCACGAAGATATCGAACTGAACCTAAGCCCAGACGCGGAGAGACCAGAGGGAAATTGGAAGGACATTATATGGGATCCAGAGAGTATATGGATCGCTAGGTGGCGAGACAAGCTATCCGGTAAGATGAAGTATGTTTGGCCCCATGACAGCAGTCCTATTAAACAGAGAAAAGAGATTGAGAAATTCAACAAGGCAATAGAGCTCAAAGAGAACCTTGAAAAGGTAGAGAAATTCATCCACGATAACCTAACCCACGAAGATTTGAAGAGACGCAAAACCGCTACAGTATGTTACTTGATTAACGAGCTAAACTTCAGGGTAGGAGACGAGAAAGACGAAGAAGAGGAAGCAGATACAGTAGGTGCATCAAGCCTAAGAGCCGAACATATAAAAATAAACGGAGATGGGACAGTAACATTCGACTTCCTAGGCAAGGATAGCGTCAGACTCGTGCAAACAGCGGAACTGGATGAGAAGGTCATTGAGAACCTGAAAGAATTCATGAAAGACAGTAATGGTAACACCCTCTTCGATGAGGTAAATAGCAGCGTGGTCAGCGAGTTTCTGGACGAGGTTATGGAGGGTATAACAGCCAAGGTCTTCAGGACATGTCACGCAACAGAGGCAGTAGAAGAAAAACTCAAGGAAATAGAGCTAGACCCATGTGCACCAGAGTACGTGAAGAAACACGTGGCAACAATAGCTAACCTCGAAGCCGCAGTAACATGTAACCATAAAAGAACAATATCTTCTTCATGGCTGAAAAGCCTGAATAGGCAGAAAGAGCGCCTGAAAGAGCGTAGAGAGCGGGCGCGTAATAATATTCTCAAATACAAGGAACGGATACTGGAAACCAATCGAAGATACGAGGAGCGGATCGCCAAATATGAGGCGAAGCTAATCGCAGATAAAGAAAAACTCGAGGAATACAAGAAAGAATTAGAGTGGCGTGAAGAAGAAGGAAGAGCCACTAAGGGTATAAAAAACAGGATAAGATCAAAACGAAGAGTAATCAGAAACGGTAGAAAACGCATCCGTGACACTAAGGCCAAGCATAGGGAAAGAATAGCCAAGCTAAAGGAACGCCTAGAGAACCGTAAACAGAAAGACAAGGAACTGATAGAGAAAACAAAGCTCAGGATTGAGGCGAAGGAGCTAACCAAAGACTATAATCTCAATACTAGTCTGAAGAGTTACGTGGATCCGCGTGTCTTCCTTGACTGGGGTAAGAAGGTGGATTATGATTGGCGAAACTATTACAGTAAGACTCTTGAAAAAAAGTTCAGTTGGATAGAACCAGAACCAGCTGAACAGGAAACCCAATAAACCATGTATAACATAGGTATTTCTGATGGATTTAGAAACCCTATTTAAAAGAATTTTACCAAAGTGGACGATTCTTAACCTAGTTCTTACCGTTGTTTCCATAGTATCAGCCTTGATTCTCTATTTTACTAAAACCTTGTTTCCATCAATGCAGAGTTTACTTGAGTTTACTTTGATTTCCTTGGTGAATACTGTGTTTATTGTTTACTGGACATTTTGGTTTTTCTTGGTCGTTCCACCAATCCTTGGAGCATTATATCTCAGCAAGGAAGAACCGGATTATTACAGATTCGCGGTTCAAAACCTAGTAGCTGTGATAGTGCTTTATGTTGTAAAAATCTTCTTTAACTTTGATATACTCACAATGGCTGGATAAGGCTTAAACCAGTAAGACTAAACCACCTATTACTATAAGAAAAGTGCCTAATGCGCTTCGTATGGTTAGAGGTTCACCGAAGAATAACGCGGCTATCACCACGGTTAGTAACGGATATGTAGCCACCAAACTCGCGCTAAGGGAAGCACCGGTTTTTGTTATAGCAGTATAGTACAGATAATGCCCCACAGCGAAGCTAACTATCCCTGCACCGGCATAAAGCAACCCAGATTTATTCAAAACGATTCCTGTTATCCTCCCGGTTCCTCCTAAATAGATGAAAAACACTAGACCCGCTGCGATACATCCTATACCTGTACCCGTCATCGAATCAACGCCATCACCGGCAGCCTTCACAATTATCGCCTCAAATCCCCAGCAAACAACCGCAAGCAAAGCATAAACCCAGCCCTCCAAATTACTCACCATACATCACATAATCTAATATGATTCAAGTCTTCTGGTTCCGCGACATTGTTTTATCTCCAAAACGTGGATCCAAAGGTATGAAGAATCTAGTAAAGAAAAAACTCAAAGCCGGAAAACCCGCCCTAGGAACCTGGGTTACCATTGGTCACCCTGATATGACCATGTACTTAGCTGATATGGGATGGGATTGGCTGGTCTGCGATATGGAGCACAGCGCCTATGGTCCAGAAACCTACCACTTCATGGTACAGAGCATGCTATACGCGAGGAAGCAATGTATGCCCATGTGCAGGATACCCTGGACAGACTTGATATGGATAAAGAAAGTCATGGACGCAGGCGCCACCGGCATAGTAAGCCCCAGAATAGAGACAAAGAAACAAGCAGAAGACATGGTTAGATTAATGAAGTACCCACCATGGGGTGAACGCGGCGCTGGACCCAGACTAGCAGCCTTCAGAGACCCGGATTACTTCAAGACAGCTAATGAGGAAACACTCTGTGTAGTAATGATCGAGACAGCAAAGGGAGTAGAAAACATAGAGGAAATTTTCAGCGTTGAGGGAGTGGACGCCTGCTTTGTTGGACCAAGCGACTTGAGCCTAGACATGGGTATACACAAGGATTACACAAACCCAGAGTTCTTGGAGACCCTTGATAGGATAGTTGAAGCCGGAAGAGACGCAGGTGTAGCACCAGGTATGCACTGTTTCACTACTCCTGGACCAACCAATATCAATGAAGCGATAGACCGTGGTTTCCTTTTCTGCGCAGTTAACGCGGATACAGCATTCCTGAGAAATGGAGTGGACGCAGCGTTCAAACACATCAAAGATTGGGAGCCTAGAGAATCAGGGGAAGAGGTTGAACTCTAGCCCTCCCAGGTCTCTTCCTGCAGGGGTTCCTTGAAGTATTTGTGGAACTCTTTTGGGAGGGTCTTATAGTCAATGGTGACTGCTTTTTCCGTTAAGTCTCTAGAGTTGTAAGTATTCCAGAATAATATAGTTGAATCAGTCTCATCCTGTTTCCTTAACCAATCCAAGCCTCCTCCAAGGGCTTTTCCCGTATATGTGTGTTCTAGGGGTATATTCTCCAGTCTCTTCATATCATCGACACAGTCACACCCACACTCTGTGAAATAGGCGTAATCTTCACCCAGATAATCCTCAAGGAGCATTAGATCGTCTTCCTTGATATTGACTAATGGGACTGAAGAATCATGTTTCTGCATAAACTGGTTGATGTCACGTATCATTCGTTTCATGCGCCACTTTGTCACTAGCCATGGCATGGCAACTCTTACACCAACCACCTTGGTTTTGAGTCCAGCAAGCTTACATCCGAGGTATAACCCGGCGGAGGTTCCAATGGATCCACATGCAACAATAATATAATCAGGTTCAGGGGCACCATTCTCTACTTGTTCTTTCAACTCGTATGCAGCGTTAACGAATCCCATGTTCCCTATCTCGCTGCTAGCTCCTGCTGTGACAAAATAGGGTTTGGATCCATTGAGTAGGAGTTTGATGTACTCTGACGCGAAAGTGATTATCTCAGTTAGGGTATCTTTTGTGTAAATCAATCGTATATCATAATACTTGTCAAGTAACAGGTTTTTCCGAACATACTCTGCGTTAGGTTGATCCATCATAACACCCACTACATCAAAGTCAAGCTCTTTACCGAATATACCTGTGGCGAGAACCTGATTACTGCCAGCTGCTCCTAAGGTTATCAAGGTCTTTTTCCCCTTATCTAGCGCATCAGCCAGTACATACTCTAATTTTCTAATTTTATTACCTCCATAAACTGGATTCGCTCGATCATCTCGCTTAATATAGAGATTTGAAAACCCTCTTGCTTTTCCCATGTTCTCTAATTTCTCAATACAGGTAGGGTACTCACCGAGACAGGTCCAAGGTACCTTCTCCAATCCGGGAAAATACTGATTTATTATAGGCGCCAATTCACCAATAATTTATCTTTTTTATTGTTATAACACTAGCGAGTCATTCTGGTGGTTCCCTTATCTCTATTTTTCTTCCTTCTACGAGTGCTTGGGCGATCTTTGTTCTTCCTCTCTTTAGTAAACGCCAGATGGTTCCACGGCTTACTCCCATTCTCTCCCCTACTTCTTCCTGATTTAGGTTCTCAAGGTCTGTTAGTCTTATGGCTTCTAGTTCTGCGGGTTCTATGTTGATTGGTTCTCCGTAGGGTTCTGGCACTGGGTTGAAGGCTCTGGTTGGTGGTGTGTGGCCAATGTATACTGGGTGGGGTTTTCTTCCGAATCTTCCCCGTCGTCTTCTTCCACGCTTCATATGGTTATGTGCATTATCACAATATTTAAATAATTCCGTGCAATAACACACAATAACAATGTGTGCAAATGCACATAAAGGTGAATAAATAAAATGAGAAACGGAAGAAGAAATAGATACCCCGGAAACGGACCATTCAGAGATCTACCACCCAATCAGCGCCCAGGATTCCAATATGGAGGCGGACGAGGATTCAGTGGAACAGACTCAACAAGATGCGCCAGATTCCCATGGCTACCAAGATGGTGGTGGGCAAATCAAGAAGAAATTGACCCAACCGAGATACCGGCTGCACCAACAGCAGCATCCACGTCAGAAAAAGAATATCTTGAAAACCAGCTTCAATACTTGAATGCGGAAATGGAGCAGATAAAGAAAAGACTGACCGAACTCGGGGAAACAGAGGACAAATAAACCTCTAACCTTTTTTATGTGATCAATATGAGAATCGCAGTACCCACGGTGGGAAAACGAAAACTCAGCAATAGGGTAGCAAACACTTTTTCACGCGCATCAAAATTTACCATAGTGACCATAAAAGACTCAAAAATAGATTCTGTTGAATTAATATCCAATCCAGGAGAAACACCGGAGAGAGGCGCCGGTCCCTTAGCAGCAAGGACGCTCAAGGAAAACAATGTGGATCTAGTTCTTACCGGGGAGATGGGGCCTGGAGCCAAGAACATCTTAGACGCCCTAGATATTGAGATAAAACTAGTGGAACAAGGAAAAAGTGTGAAAGAAGTAATATCCCCGTACATTGAGTCAGGATAATACTATTTCATTAAATTTCTTCCAAGCCACCTTAATTGCCTTAGAAGCTAAAGTATCTGGATCATATTCGACTATAGGTACACCCTGAACCATAGCCTCAGTTACAGAGGGATCAAAAGGTATTTTCCCTAGCAGGGGCAAATCGTTTTCACTGCAATATTTTTCCAGTTCTTCACTGTTTTCATCGTTGATATCGTATTTGTTGATCACAACAAGCGGTTTCACTTCAAAATGGTCAAGCAACTGTATTGCCCGTTTAAGATCATGAATTCCACTCAAGGTTGGTTCTACAACTACAATTGATGCATCAATATCTGCTATACTGGCTATTACGGGACAACCTATTCCAGGAGACCCATCTACTAGAACAAGATCTTTATCCTGTTCTTCAGCTAGTTTACTAGCATTTTGTCTAACTAGGGTAACTAGTTTTCCACTGTTCTCCATACCCGGAGTTAATCTTGCATGACTCATTGGGCCATACGCTGTGTCGCTGATGTAAGCATGACCGCATATCCGCTCATTGAAATCTATTGCCTCAACGGGGCAATTAACAACGCATACTTTGCATCCTTCACAGTGAATAGGATCAACCTTGAAGTCATGTATAGCGTTAAACCTGCATAGCTCCATACATTTACCGCATTCTATGCATTTGTCTGGGTTTATCATCGCAACATTTAATCCCTTAAACTCGATGGTATCCCTCATCGTCGGGTTTAGAAGTAGATGTAAGTTGCTAGCATCCACGTCACAGTCGGCAAACACTGTGTTCTCACTTAACGCTGAAAAACTTGCAGTAATCGTGGTTTTTCCTGTTCCACCTTTGCCGCTTAGAATCGTTACTTGCTTCATTTTATCTGCTCCTCTATTGTCTTCAGTAGGTCTTGGAATTTTTTCCTCCACTCAGTCATCTCTTCTGTGAAGGGGACACCACGAGAGTAGAGTTCAGCTATTTTTCTGTCATAGGGTATCTCCATAATTATAGGTAAACCCTTATCCTCACAGAACTCGTATACACCTCTATCTCCTATTCCAGCGAAGTTAACAACAACGCCGAGGGGGATATCTAGTTGTTTAACTACTTCTGTAGCAACCTCCAAGTCATGTAAGCCAAAGGGTGTTGGTTCAGTAACCATAATAACATAATCAGAGCCTAAGACGGATTCAACAACAGGACAGGCTGAACCTGGGGGAGAGTCTAAAACCACTAGCCCCTTCTTTTTAGAATGATCTTTGACGGCGGATATTATTGGAACAGCAATGGCTTCTCCTATATTTAGTTCACCGTATACGAGCTCCATCTTATCTGCCTTACCGATGAATAGGTTACCAAGTGTCCTTTGTTTCTCAGTGATTGCACCTTCGGGGCAGATTAATTTGCATCCTCCGCAGCTGTGGCATAATTCATTAAACACCATAGCTGATTCACCTGCCACAAACAGGGCATTAAATTGGCAAAACTCGGCACATTTCCTACAATATGTACATTTTTCTTCATCTATCTCTGGTACGAGTATCTTGACTGCTTCATTTTTTAACTCTATAAGATCTAGGAAGAGGTGATCATTGGGTTCCTCAACGTCACAATCCAGTAGCTGGTCGGCTTTAGCGGAAAGCGCCAAGTTTATGGCTACAAGTGTTTTACCTGTGCCGCCTTTGCCGCTAGCTACTGCGATTTTTAAAGATTGATTAGTGTTCATGTCCTTCAGCGTGGAGGCAGCCCTCAGTTAGTTCCTGTAGATTTCCTTCAACATAGTCTTTGATACTCTGCTCTGTGCTCTCATTGACTGCTTGTAGGACAGCTACAGTGCTGTTCTGGAACATCTGAATAGCCTTCATTCCCATACCTGCAGAGATAACGATATCTGCTCCCAAGGCCATCATCCTCTCAGGAGGAAGACCCTGTCCACCGAAATGACTGCTATCATTGGGGGCAAGTCCTTTATCAACGATTTCTCCTGATTCTACATCAAACCATGCAAAGTATGGCGCCCGACCAAAGTGGGCTGATACTCTCTCACCTTTCTCATCTGCTACGGGTATTACAACTTTCACCATTATCATTCACCTTAATCTCTTGGGCGATTACCTCGTCCTCTTCCGCGTCCTTGACCAAAATGTCCTCCCACTGTGGGAGAGCTCACTTTGACAAGTTCGCCGTTTTTTAGTTTTTCAATTGCTTCTCTTACGGTTCCATCAGGAGTGGTATAGATTTCTAATCCTGCGCCTGATAAAGCCGTGTGAGCGTTTGGGCCTACATGACCTGTTATCACTGCGTTTACTCCAAGAGAGGCTACTTTTTGAGCTGCACCTATTCCAGCTCCGTGAGCCGCTGAGACACTGCTGTTTGGAATGGGTTCTGCTTGCATTGTCTCAGTGTCCACGATTAGAAATGTTGTGCATCTGCCAAATCTTGGATCAATCTGTGATTCCATACTATTTCCTGTCGATGTTACTGCTATTTTCATTTCTTTATCCTCTTTTCAATCTTGCTGACTATCTGAGAAAACTCCTTGGCGGCCGGTGTATCTGGGTGACTTTTTACGAATGGTGTTCCCAAGTCGCTCGCAGTTGCTATTCTGGGGTCCATAGGTATACTTCCCAGCAGATCTACATCCATCTCTTCGCTTATCTTGGCTCCTCCACCTTTGCTGAATATCTCTATGCTCTTGCCACAGTGGGGGCATATCATATCAGTCATATTCTCCACTATACCCAGTATGGGTACATTCATTTTTCGTGCGAATGTAACTGCCTTCTTGACAACGCCCTGACTTACCTCGCTGGGGATTGTAACGATTATTACGCCATCCATCTCAGGAAGTAGTTGTAGGATGCTTAAACTCTCATCACCGGTTCCTGGCGGTAAGTCTACTAATAGATAGTCGAGTTTACCCCAGTTTACTTCACCAAGAAATTGCCGGATGGCACCCATTTTTAGTGGTCCTCTCCATACTACAGGACTCTCATCGTTGGGTAAGAGGAAATCCATTGATACTGTTTTTATACCCAGTGGGCCTTCAGCTGGACCTATTCCAGCGGGTCCACTTTGAAGTTTATTCCCTTTGAGTCCAAGCATCTTAGGTACACAAGGTCCAGTTAAGTCAGCGTCAAATACCCCTACTTGGTTACCATTATTTGACAAGGCTGTAGCAAGATTAACTGTTACGAGTGTCTTTCCAACGCCACCCTTACCGCTTATTATCGCGATCTTGTGTTTGACATTGCCCATTCTTTGTTTTATGGCTTCCATTTGCTTCTGTTGTTTCTCCAACGGATTTTCTACGTCTTTGTTTTGAGTCAAGGTGTTTCCTCTTTTAGCCTAGCTTAAATCGAATAATATATGAGGTGACGCACATAAAGGCTTCTAAATTTGGGGTATAATAGTTCCTTAACCAACGATTAAGATATATCCACCATTGCGCTAATGAGACCCAACTAGATGAGATAATTCTAAAGTATATTAGAAAACATAACATTTTAGATAAGTAACGAAGAGATGAAACTGGTATAAGCTTGACCCCCGGTAGTATAATAAAAAAACTGACAAAACAGTTGGCTCCAAAGCCATGGAGTAATGCACAAGCAGCCGTAGCTATACTAGTCAAGCCCAATAATAATGATTTAGAGTTCTTCCTAGTCAAGAGAGCCGAAGTGGATGATGACCCATGGAGCGGAGATATGGCGTTCCCTGGTGGAAAGAAAAACCTCCAAGATAACACCCTCATAGACACCGCTGTAAGAGAAGTTCTTGAAGAAACAAATATTGATCTAAGCAACAAAAAAGTCATAGGATTCATGGAACCAGTCTATTCAACTGTAAGAAAGACATTAGCAGTTCAACCAATGGTTTTCCGTTTTGATGATTACCCAGAGGTTACGTTAAATTATGAGTTAACTAAATACATCTGGGCGCCACTCAGCGAGATAAAAAAGGGAAAAACCTATGCAGTAGTTAAAGGATGGGAGGGACCTGTTTTCGAGGTTCAAGGCGAGACAGTCTGGGGGTTAACATTCAGAATGATAGAAAAATTATTGAAGCTACTAGAAAACTAGATAAGCTTCCTAAGTTCCTCAGCAACCTGTCCGGGTAAGTCTCCTACAGCTACACCAGCCCCGCGTAGAGCAGTGATCTTACTCTCAGCAGTGCCAGTTGATCCCTGAATAATAGCGCCAGCGTGCCCCATTCTTTTACCGGGTATAGCTGCACGGCCAGCGATGTAAGCTGCAATTGGTTTAGTGAAGTTTCCTTCATCGATGTATTTGGCTGCTCGCTCCTCGGCGTCGCCGCCGATCTCGCCAATCAGTGCAACAGCTTCGGTCTCTGGGTCTTCTTGGAACCATTCTAGCATGTCAATATAGTCCAGGCCTACTACTGGGTCGCCTCCTAAGCCCACGCAGGTGCTCTGACCCAGACCATTCTGTGTTATCTGAGAAGCGATCTCATAGAAGAGGGTGCCGCTTCGACTTACTATACCAATATTTCCTTTCTTGAAGACCTTTGCGGGCATTATACCCATTTTTGATTCACCGGCTTTGATTACCCCTGGTGTGTTTGGGCCTACGATTGTAGTGCCCAACTGTTTAGCTTTAGCAACGATCTTGATGCTATCGTTTACTGGAACACCTTCAGTGATCACAACAACGGGGTCAAGTTCAGCTTCAAGTGCTTCAAAGGCAGCGTCCAATGCGAAAGGTGCGGGGACAAAAATTATGCTAGCGTCGATTTCATGGTTTTCCTTGGCTTCAAGTATGGTATTATAGACAGGTGTTTTTTCTATTTCCTGTCCACCTCTTCCAGGTGTGACACCGGCTACTATCTTTGTACCGTACTCTTTCATCAGTTTTGTGTGAAACTTTCCTTGACTGCCTGTGATTCCCTGTACAACTATTCTGGTGTCTTTATCGATGAATCGTACCATTATTTTTCTCCTCCCGCTAGTTTCACGGCTTTTTCAGCCGCTTCCTCCATGGAGTCTAGTGAGTCGATACCATTCTCCCTGAGTATCTGTTTTCCTTCCTCCTCATTGGTGCCCATCATCCGGACCACAATGGGTTTCTTTACTCCCAACTCTTCGCGAGCCGCTACTATGCCCTCTGCAGTATAATCACAACGAGTAATGCCGCCTAGTACGTTAACAAATAATGCTCGGGTACGTTTATCCTGTAAAACGAATTTCACTGCTTTCTCTATCCTATCAGGTGTAGCGCCTCCACCTAGATCAAGGAAGTTGGCTGCTTTTCCACCCTGTAGCATTACTGTATCAAGGGTAGCCATGGTTAACCCTGCTCCGTTACCTATTATGCCGATATCTCCATCAAGCTCAACATATGTGAGTCCCTTGGATCTTGCTTCCATCTCCCTTTCGGTTTGTTCTCCCTGGTAACTCTCAAGCTGACGTTCTTCAAGTTCTTTGTGACGGAAAAGAGAGTTATTATCAACATTGAGTCGGGCATCGGTTGCTATGAATCCGTCTTTTATCTCTGCTAGGGGGTTTATCTCAGTTAGTTCGGCGTCCATATCTACTGCGAGTTCATATAGCTTGGATACGAAAGAGGCGAAGCCTCTCATCATACCATCACTGTACCCCATCTTGGATGCGATATAGTTAGCGTGATAACTCCTTAACCCTGTGAGAGGGTCGACGTAAAACCTCACAATTTTTTCAGGGGTCTTCTCGGCTACCTCTTCAATATCCACGCCCCCTTCACTTGAGGCGAGGATAACATGTTTCCTCTTATTACGGTCAATGGTAACTCCGAGATAGACCTCGTTGATTATATCGATTTTCTCTTCCACGTATAGTTTCTCGACTTTGAGGTCCTTGATTTTCTTGTTTAAAAGTTCCTTCGCCACGGACACTGCCTCGTCTGGTGTATCAGCGAATTTAACGCCACCGGCTTTTCCTCGCCCACCCACTGGAAGCTGTACTTTAATTACTACGTGTTTACCCAAGGATTCAACATATTTTTCTGCATCTTCCGGAGACTCAACCATTTGGCCCTCCGGGGTGGGTATCCCGTATTTCTTGAAGTACTCCTTAGCTTCGTATTCTAGAAGCTTCATCATCTTCACCTAATACCACTCAATATGGTTATGGAGCTAATATTGGTTCTGGGGTAATATTCGGAAAGTTCTAGGTGAAAATTAAAACTTATAGGATTATAGAACTCAATTCATTTGAAAAGGGACCGTTCTTGAAATATACTACTAGAGAGCTATCTACAATTATAGTATTCACATCTATTGGTGCTTTATTCAGTGTACCCATAGGATATCTGGGAAATTACCTAAAGACTATCCCAATTCTGCCTATGGGAACTGGACAGGTTTTAGCTGGTTTCCACTTAATTATGATAGGATTAGCCGCGGAGAGGATCCGTAAACAGGGAACAGGGACTATCACAGGGTTGCTCAAGGGGTTGGTTGAAGCGGTGTTATTCAGTTATCACGGCGTGGTTGTTATTGCTATGAGCGCTGTTCAGGGTTTAGTCATTGATGTTTTTATTATGATGTTTGGAGACGAGTCCCGGTTAGGCCTTGTATTAGGATGTGGAGTATCGGCTCTGAGCAATGTATTGTTTATGCATTTTATCATAAGACTGCCTTTTCCTCCATCAGTCTTCTTTTTAATGTACTTGTTATCGTTTATCTCGGGCATAGTCTTCGGCGCTTATCCAGTGTTTTATCTACAAGGAATGATAGCTAAACGGATTTAATCACCTCTCTTAAATCCTTGATACACAGAGAATACTCGAATAGATATGGATAAAAAAGAGCTGAAAAAGAATGCTCTAGCCGAGATAGATCGAAGAGCAGAAGAGATAATCCAATACGCCCAAGCCATATGGGAGTACCCTGAGCTGGGTTTCAAAGAATTCAAGACAGCCGAATTAACCGAGCGGAAATACGAGGAGATGGAATGGGAATACGAGAACAGGATAGCCATCACGGGAAGTAAAGCCTACCTAAAGGGAGACAGAACAGGGTCAAAGATCGGGATAGTTGGGGAGTTAGACGCATTACATATACCAGCTCACCCTGAGGCTCATCAAGCAACAGGAAACATCCACGCCTGTGGGCATCACAGCCAGATGGCGGCAATGCTTGGAGTCGGCTACGGCTTAGACGTGGTTAAAGAACATCTACAGGGGGATATCGTCATGGTGGCGGTGCCAGCCGAGGAATACATAGAGATTGATTACCGGAATAAGCTACGAGGGGAGGGTAAACTAGAGTTCTTCGGCGGCAAACAGGAATTCATCAGACTGGGAGCCATGGATGACATAGATCTATGTATTGGAAGCCATAGCGCCATGGATCAAACAGAGCTAGTTAGCGTAGGGGGTAGCAATAACGGATTCGTAGGAAAACTAGTTCATTACATCGGTAAGGAAGCCCACGCAGGGGGATCACCTCATAAAGGGATCAACGCCCTCAACGCGGCTATGATGGGGCTCATGGGGATACACGCTAACAGGGAGACCTTCAAGGACGAGGATACGATAAGGGTGCATCCAATTATCACCAAGGGCGGTGAGATAGTGAATAACGTGCCCGCGGATGTAACCATGGAGAGCTACGTGAGGGGGAAAACCGTTGAAGCCATAAAGGACGCTAACACCAAGGTAAATAGGGCGCTCCAAGCCGGTGCATTGTCAGTAGGAGCAGAAGTAGAGATAACAGATCACCCCGGGTACATGCCCTATACACGTGATGAGAGCCTTGAGAAAGTACTCGTAAACTCGGTGACAGACCTATACGGAGAAGATGAGATCAAACACCGTGGTCATAGTACGGGCAGCACAGATATGGGTGATTTCAGCTGTATAATGCCCACAACCAGCATCGGTATGAGTGGAACAGAAGGCGCCGGGCATAGCAGACACTTTAAGATAACAGACCCAGTGAAACAATACATAGTTCCAGCTAAAGCCATAGCAGTAACAGTTATAGACCTATTATACGATGATGCGAAATCAGCTGAAAAAATCATCAAAGACTTCAACCCCACTATAGAACGCAGCAATTACACGGAGTTTATGAAGAAACTAGTGGAATAACCTCTCTTTTTTCAATAAACCTATCAACCCCCAAACCCCCATTTCTAATGAAAAGCCTTGAAGTACCACCAGATAGTCCCAGGAGTAGATATCCCCAAAATCGGGTTAGGCACCTGGGGCATGGGGGGAAAACAGATTGAAGACAGAAGATGGGACGAGGAACATGTTATGGCTATTAAGATGGCTATAGACCTGGGTTTAACTCATATTGATACGGCGGAATACTATGGAGCCGGTCACTGCGAGGAACTGGTCGGCGAAGCTATCCAGTTTTATCCACGTGATTCAATTTTTTTAACCACCAAGGTGTGGAGAACACACCTCCACTATGAGGACCTGATTAAAAGTATGAAAGCCAGTCTCCGTAGGCTGGGACAGGATTATGTGGATCTTTTCCTCGTCCATTGGCCAAACTACAGGGTACCATTGGAGGAGACCATGAGAGCCCTTGAAGAATGTGTGAAGGAGGGATATACCAGGTATATTGGTGTCAGCAACTATTCTGCTAATCTATTACACGAGGCGCAGACCCTTCTTGAGGATAATTATCTTGTGGCTAATCAGGTAGAGTTCAGTTTACTGGAGCAGAAACCCAGGACAAATCTATTACCATATATGCAGGAGACCGAGCGAACCCTCATAGCTTACAGTCCACTGGGGAGAGGGATACTACCCAGTCTGGACCGTGAGGTATTGTCCAGTATTGC
This sequence comes from uncultured Candidatus Bathyarchaeia archaeon, assembly GCA_964487465.1. GTDB lineage: Archaea > Thermoproteota > Bathyarchaeia > TCS64 > TCS64 > RBG-16-57-9. Next base: position 6,877 of record CAZAQI010000007.1, on the reverse strand, counting down.
AGAGAAATATGATAAAACGAGGGCGCAGGTTGCTCTCAACTGGGTTATCAACCATGAAAACGTGGTAGCTGTCCCAAAGTCGAGTAACCCGATTCATTTAATGGAGTTTATGGATTCCATGGGATGGGAGATGAATCTTGAGGATAGGATGACTCTGTCAAGCAGCTTCATCTAGGCTATCGCTCGCTTCTACGTTTATAGGAGGTCACTGTTCCCGCTTCTTCCTGTTCATCTTCCTCTTCTGATGGTTTTCTGTTTCTAATTTTATCTATTAAACCAGTCTTTTGTAGTACAGCCACGATAACTATTACGCCTAAACCAATCGCTACATATAGTAGAGGTGGCTCGGTGAATTTTAACGCCTGATATTTAGCGATATCAACGGGTGATAGTTTCTCTACAGTGAAGGACTGCATGGATCCCTGAGAGACAGCATATAATTCAGAGACCTTTAGCTGAGGCAGCATATCCCAAGTACCTAAGATCTCCGGGGTTATAGTAGTAGTAAATTCCCCGTTTCTGTTTGATGTCACAGTTTCCGTAAAACTGGTTTCAGGTGATACAAAAATGAATTCAACCTCGAGTCCTTGGACAGAGGGAATTATTTTACCAGTTATTGCCATTGGTCTATGTATTTTAACTGTGTTGGTATTTATCTCGCAGTCTAGTTCTAGTTTTCTTTTGTCTACTCGGAAACTCTTCTCCCGGGATATGGCGCTGTGGTAGTCCTCATCACCAGCGTAGGTTAGGGTGACATCGTATTCACCGATTCTCTTGGGTTTATAATCATAGGTGAATATACCGTCGCCGTCTGTCTGTACGTTGATGGACTCAGTGTTGCCACCGTGTTCAAGGTTGAGCTTCAAGTTTATGGATGGTCTAGTGGCTGCGCCTGTTATTTTCACGGTCTGGCCTCCTTGAATTACTTTGCCTGAGAGGCCGAAATCTATCTCCACCTTGTTCATTACCGTGAAGCTTCCCTCGATGAGGCCCCTGTTATCAATCTCATCAATGGCGTGGATCCTGTACTCTACATCGTCATGCAGGTTAAAGGAGGGTAATACTGCTAACCAGTAATCCTCCTTATCAATGAGGGTAATGGATTTAGTGTTTTTCCAGTTATCAGTGGTGTATTCAATCCACATGGAATCTATCGCTGAGACTGATTCAGACTCTACTTTAATCAATGTGGTTTCATTAGTATAACCCACTTCAGGTGGATCCAGTAAAGTGAGGTTAACAGGACTATAATCGGTTTTTATATAGAACTCGATCTCGCCCTCAAAATACTCTGCTAGGAGAACGAGATAATAGAAAATATTCTGCCCTTGTTCAGTTGAATTGGTTTCCTGCATTTGTATTACTTTTCTCATATCCACTCCAGCGGATTCACAGCTGATCCTCATATCCTGGAAGCTGAAACCAGGTATATCTGTGTTAAAACCACCATACAGGTTATTCTCGACTTCACCGATCAGTAAGTCTCCGTTGGGAACCCCGACATTCTGTATATTATAGCCGATATCTGCCTCTGGGTTAGCCATTGGGAATACCCGTGCCTCGTACATGTCCAACCCGGTTATCCCTTTGGCTGGCTCTGGATCAGGTACATCTATATTTAGTAGGAACTCTGGGGAAGTTGTATTGAACTCATAAGCGATCTTATAGCCAGAGGGGTATTCTGCTCCTACGTGAGGTTTTCCATATAATTCTTTTGAGTACCTAGTGTTTACTTCAAGGTGTTCTATTATCATGAAGACAGCGGCATCTTCTTTTCCGGGGGCACTATCTTTGGGGTCATTATAGATTATGAATCGATAATCCCCTGTCTGTGCTGGTACAAAATACTGGTGTTTTTCATCGTTTGCTACCTGTTCCGGTAATCCAGCTGCCTCCGTGTTTATGGATACAACTACGTTATTCGGGTTCCTGACCTCGATGTCATAGTCCGTGGCGTCTTGTGTATTGTTAGTAATCCAGTCTCCCACTAGGAAAATATGATACTTGTGACCAGCCTGAAGATAACAACGATATTCTTTGGGAACAGAGTTACCGTATGGTCTATAAGGAATATCACCTTCTTTTATCTCCTGTGGCTCAAAAGGCTCAATCTGCACATAAGCAAAAGCTCCATTGACAAAACTAAATTGTATAAATAATAAGAAAGCTAGGATTAAAAAGATAAAACACTTGTTTTTCAAAAATTGAAGGCCATAATCTTGTCGAGACTTACATACATTCATTTTATCGACTTCCAATCATTATATCTGTTATACATAGGGTATACCTCAACCTAGGTGATTTGAAACTAGAACTCGTTTTTTTGTTATAGAGATTATGATGTTTTGATATAGTTAATTGATACATATCAAACACATCAGGTTAAGGATAAACATCCACTGAGGTTTCGGGAGGCCAATTTATTGTTACATCATCATCAAATTTAGTATTAGTCCACCAGAAAATTTTCTCTTCAATTAATACATGATAGGTTCCACCAGAAGGAACTTCAACTTCATATCCAGCCCCTACTGTATCCCACCGATCAAAGATAACTTCACCAGTGCTGTTGTAAGTTACCTTCACATGCAAAAATAATCCACCAGCGTGAATATTGATATAGAACTTTTCCACTTCCCACCCCTCTGAACCATAAGTCATGATTCCATTTTTATTTATGAATGTATTTCCTCGCTCGGTTGTTACACGAATATCATAAGTATCATTTACTTCCGGAGTGTCACTGAAATCTATAGGATCAAGGGTAGTAGTGTTTTGAGTTAAGATGGTCTCTTCAATCGAATGATTATTGCTGTTTTCCCATACCCGTATTGCTTTGGTTGCGACATCACCATTATTGATTAAAGTAACTGTAAAATTGGTGGAATAGGGAGTAACATATACTGCTAAGTCTTCAAGAGCCTTCTCTTCATCTAATCTATTTACTTCAAGTTTTCTTTGCTCATAGTACACATCTGCTTGTCTCATCATTAAAAACATAGGCATAACAGAACTAAATAATATACCTATAAATACTAGAGTCCCTAATATACTAGATATTCCTTTTCTATTGCACATAATAGGTCATATACTCCCTGTTTTCACGTTTTGTACGTAAGTCTATACTTACTTTTTGTAAAGATGATAATCCACCTTCACCACTAACGTCTATACAAATTTTTTCAAAGTTTTTGGGATCAATTACTTTATCATAATCATAATAAGAGGTTTCATTTATTTTAATTGTAGTATCAACATCAATACTTACATCTCCATAATTATACACATATATTGAAATGTTTTCAGCAGAGCTATCGTAATCTACTTTCTCTATGGTAAACCTTTCGATTATTGTATGAACCATGTCTATTGTCTCATCCGCATAGTCATTGGCCATCGTCGAAGCTGCTCCATAACTATAAGACCACACTCCAGCTCCAATAACAAGTACCATACCAGATAGAATTACAGATGCTATTACTGGTGATAATCCTTTTCTCATATTAGTCCGCCTCCTAGATTCAGGTTTGATACTGCCCATATACCTCCGAGAGAGACTAGGCTCAGGAATATCGCGTGTTTGAATCCGCTGGATACTCTTCCTCCAACGATTTTTCCCGTAACCAATCCAAGAGTGAAGCTATGAATTGCTAACGGGGTTAACAGGGTTTTAAAGAGCATTGCCTGAGGTACACTTACCCCGAGGTTTGAACCTGTGAAGAACCCTAGGAACATTACTGTGGTTCCGGTTAATAGCGCTGCGCCGATATACGGGACGATTATTAGGGGCATTAATACTGCTCTTTTCTCTTGCTCTAATTGTTGAGAGGACTCGCTGAACTCTGCTAGGCTCTCTATGCTCTGCTCTGAGCCGCCGCCGACCTCCATGGTGTCGATCAGTAGATAGATATTAACAAGAGCGAGCCAGTTTGATACCCTTGACTCGAATTCATCGTAGATCTGTCTCAGGGGATAACCCCAGTTAATCTTGGTGCTGATATCTTTTAGGTAAATGCTGAAGCCACGGTAGTCTCTTCGAGCTAATGCTTCAAGGCTTTTCTCGGGAGTTAAACCGCTCTTCCGTACCTCTACTAGGTCTCGTAGGAACTGCGTGATCCCGTCTTGCAGTGTTCCCTCCCTGCCCGCGGTATAATAGTCCGCGATCCACCCTGGGAAAGCAACAAAGATGAGCGTAAGCGTCACGCCTATGGCGGCCTCGGTTCCTTCTCCAAAGTTCAGGGCTTCTCTAATCCAGATTATCGTGTTTTTTAACGCGGGAACCCGGAGAAAGGAGTCGCTGAAGAAAGGTAATACTATCTGTGTTGCTAGTAAAGCGCCTAGGGGGATCGTTGCAAACAGGACGTAGTATGCTTTCCAGTTTGATTTAGGGTAGTTAAACTGAACCATATCAGCGACGTACAGGAATAAGAAGGATAACGCGGGCATGACTATGAAGCTGAATAGGAAGAACTGTGATGGACTGATGCTTACTCCTGCGGTTGGTAGACTCATACCCACTACGAACACGAGGAATATCCCCAATACGCCGAGTATGCCGATGATAGTATAGGCTTCCATGAGCATTGCCGCCGTTTCACCCTTCGCTTTCACTGAGATGGTGAGTTTTCTAAACATGTTATGAGTCTGATTGTAAAGATAGTGGAGCGTGTCTCCGCCTGTTCTAACGCTTGAGGCATATCCCAGTAATAATTCTTTATAGTCCTTAATTCCGACCGCTTTAGCCGCTTTCTCCATGGCCGTTAATGGATCGACGCCAGTGGACATTACTATTGTCTCTATTCGTTCTATCTCCTCTTTCATCTTGGGCAGGAGATCCATTTTCTTCATTCGCAGGAAACTCTCAAAGGGGCTTAAGCCACCGCTGACCATGACGCTGATGTACATTGAGGCGTAGGGTATCTCTATCTCCAGTTCACTCATGCGGGTGCTTGCTTTAGCTGAGGGTATTACCGTGCTGAATAGGATTACTGCAACTGGTACTGCTATGGTTATTGGAATCATTATTACTGGTGAGATTCCCACCAGTTCTTGAAGCGGAAGTATGTTAAGTAATGAGAGAATCATGATGGTAAATGGAATTACGCTTGAGAGTAATGCATAGAAACTCACCAAGCTGAAATATACCTCGGAGTGCATGTTCATACAGGCAGACTCTAGGTCGCCTTCCACGTTCTTGAAAACACGGGATAGTAATTTACCTGCATCCCCAAAATAGAAATAACAATAATCGCGGAGGATCAAACCGATATCGTTCTGATTGATCAATCGTCCTCCTCCTTAACCGTGTTCAAAAGATGATCGATATTATCCCAGTCATCAGTGGATTCCTCGATGGATTCTTTCTCCTCCATCGCTAGTTCTAATAATTCTTGAGAACTCGGTAAATCATCCTTCTCCAGTTCGTCTAAGACCGCGGGTAGTTCTTCTTCCTTTTTACCGTTTTCTTTATCCTCTCTCTGCTGATTATAGTAGCTTAGTATTTTCTCCGCTACGTCTCGTTGATTATCTATACCACTGTCGATCATGTTCTGGATGTATTTTTCACGTCGATCAAGCTCCACCATTAGCTCTTCCATGGTTTTTCCGCTGCTGACGCTGACCTGTTGAAGGATGTAGCTGTCTTTGAACATGGTGGTAAATGTGTCAGTCCTGGGATCCCATCTAGATACCTCGAGATAGTTCTCGTACTCCAGTATCTCTGAGACGCTTCTCACCCTTCTCCCAAAGCTTAATCCTTCTTTTTTGTTTGGGAGTTCTACTCTCTGTATGTAGAGTGCGATGTTCATTAACGGGATATAGACCTCGCTTACATTCATCGGGGGGGAGGTGAGTCTTTTTACTACTCTGTCGATGCTGTCCGCGTGCATGGTACAGAGACCGCCGTGACCTGTTGCTAGTGCCTGGAAGAGTACGTATGCTTCTTCGCCTCTTACCTCGCCTACGATTACGTAGTCTGGTCGGTATCTGAGGCTTACCTTGATTAGGTCGAATAGGGTGATGTCTCCCTGGCCTTCTGTGGTTGTGAAGCTTTCTCTGCTGTTTAGCTGTGTCCAGTTGGAGACCGAGGGGCTTAGTTCTGGTACTTCTTCCGCGGTTACTATCTTATCGTTTTGGCTTAGCAGGCTCAGCAGGGCGTTTAGCATGGTGGTTTTCCCTGAGCCTGTGCCTCCTACTATCATGAAGCTTTTCTTGTGTTCGAGTATTAACCAGAAGTAGGCTGCGATTCGTGCGCTTATTGTACCAAAGTTTATGAGGTCTAGTATGCTGAGTGGTTCGGCTCTGAATTTCCTGATACAGAAGGTACTTCCTTTTACGCTCACCTCGTTCATGAAAGTAGCTGCTAGCCTATGTTTTTCGGGGAGCATGGCGTCCAGTACGGGTTGGGCGCTGCTGATGTGTTTACCTGACTTGTGGGCGAGTTTTACTATGAAGTCGTTCAGTGTCTGGGTGCTCTTAAATGTGATATTGGTGGGGATGCTCTCGTATTTTCTATGCCATATGTATACTGGCATGTCTAATCCGTTGCAGCTTATGTCTTCTATCATGGGGTCCTCCATGATCACCTGCATAGGCCCATACCCAGTCAGGTCTCTTACTACGTAGTAGAAGATGCTATCCCATTGCTCTATAGTGAATTTTCCGAGACTCTTATGGTATTTTTCAGCGATCACCTCAGCCTGCTTATAAACATACTCAGTTGGATCAATATGCTCCTCCGTGGGAGATGTGAATTCCTTGCTGAGTATCCGGACAATTTTTTGATAAGTATCATATTGTTCCTGGGTAAGCTCAACTTCCTCCACGAAATAATATAAGCCTTCACCAAGTTCCGGGGATGACACTATTTTAACTACAG